>NZ_JAVRHQ010000029.1:0-56881 GCF_031846485.1 Autumnicola tepida | reverse complement strand
GGGAATAACCATTGCGGGTATTGGTATCTTTGGAACGCTGGTTTTTCCCGTAATCCAGGTGCCCATCGAGTTCACCTTCCAGCATCTTTTCCAGCCCACGCTTTTGCAGCTGTTTTAGAAAACTACTGAGTTCTTCACCTGATTTGAACTGCTTTAAAAAATCATCGTCAAATAAATCTTCTTTTTTCATTACTGTGTAAATATTAGAGGCCTGAAATTACAGGCAAGATTAAAAAAATATAGGGGTTTGCAAACCCCGATATTTTCTACTCACACAGTTTTTGAAATATTCCCTTCTCTTTCTTAAAAGAAATTTTTTTAAGTTTAAAGGAATAAAACTTTTAAACCGGGTCTGTAAATTAAACTCTGTCTGATGTTTCCATTCCTCTGGGGCTAGCCCCAGAGGAATTGGCACTTATGGCCAGCGGTATCCGGTCTCCAAATTTAATATAAAATTGCTGAATCGTAAGGCTCCAATTATGCAAAGGAGCGGTCCATTTCTTCTCAATGTTTCTTGTAGCCAGGTAGACCAGCTTGAGTAGTGACATATCATTAGTGAAAGCACCTTTGGTCTTGGTAACTTTCCGAATTTGACGATGGAAGCCCTCTACGGCATTGGTGGTGTTGTAAGCTTCCCCTGATTTGAACTGTTTATTTTTCTAAAATATCGATAAAGCTATTGTTTTTAATTCTTCTGGGGCTAGCCCCAGAAGAATTAAGTTTTGCATATGCTACTGGAGACATTTTCCCTAATGAATCATGGGGTCTGTGGTGATTATAATCATCCATCCAGATTTGTGTTTGTTCTCTTACCTGGTCAATATCTTCAAAAAGATATTTATTAAGAACACCTCTTCTATACGATCCATTGAAGCGCTCTATAAATGCATTTTGTGTTGGTTTTCCCGGTAGCATGTACTGAATGTACTGAAGTCTATTTCGTGCATTTTGCTCCATTCTACCGTAAGATGTGCAATAAACTCGGGACCATTGTCCATTCTAATCCTTCTGGGCTTCTGCCTACGGTTTATCAGGTGGTTCAGCACCCCGACCACACGGTTGCTGGGAAGGGAAAAATCTACTTCAATATGCAGAGCTTCCCTGTTAAAATCATCAATAACGTTGAATGACCTGAAGCGCCTCTTGTTCTCAAGGACATCGGTCACAAAATCTATGCTCCAGGTATCGTTGGGCTCGTCGGGAACCTCTAAAGGCTCTTGTGCCCGGGCGGGCAATCGTTTCTTGACCTTTCTTCTCAGAGGCAGCCCTAGCGCTACATATACCCTATGGACACGTTTATGGTTCCATGGCTTTCCTTCCTCACGCAATCGGTTATAAGCCTTCCAGAAACCTTCCTCGCTATGATTTTCAGCCTTTTCCTGAAGCGCTTCTTCGATTGGCCTATCATTTTTTGGTAGGGGGTTATAATAGTAAGCACTCTTACTCATTCCCAAAACACGGCACGCCCTGCTGATACCGTAATGAACAAGTTCTTTTGTGATCGCTCGCTTGCGGCAGGGCTTCAGAGCTTTTTTCAATAATCTCTTTGGCCATGTCATAGTCTAAGGATAGACTCGCATACATTTGTTTAAGCCTACTGTTCTCCTCTTCAAGTTGTTTTAGGCACTTCAACTCTTTTCCATTCATTCCGCCATAGCGCTCCCGCCATTTATAAAAGGCAGCAGTACTTATGCCATAGTCACGGCTGATCTCAGCGGCTGTTTTTCTGTTGTCAAATTCTTTGAGGATCTTAGCGATCCGCTGTGGGGAAAATTTACTTTTTTTCATACTGTTTAAATTTAAGAATTATTCTACTTTTAAACAGTTCGGTTTTAAGGGAAGCTTACATTGATGTCAAATCTTTGCATGACCTCCTTAAATAATCTCTTATTAGTCCTCAATTTATCCGGCATTTCTCTCATACATGCTACTATTTTTCTGCCCAGGAATGAATTTATTTGTTCTAATAGCCGTATTTAAGATCAGAAAGGGCAGATTGTATGCAAGGAATCCTATATTGATGAAATAGCCGATCCTTCCAACGCGCAAGGCTTTCACCTTTAGTAGTATTAAATTCTTTTGGAAATTGCTGTTTTAGTGTTCTTATATATTCATATTGATATAGATTAGAGAAGTCTGAACAGGGTACCAATCTCATAAAAACGTATGGCAAGAGGAGATAAAAGTTTATTATATCGAAATACCTCATCCCTCTTATCACTCCTTCAAATCCATGTTCATAAAGGTCCTTCCACAGGTTAAAATTATCCAATTATCCTGCAATGTGATCTATTCACCTTCTCCAGTATGTAAAAATCTCGAGATGGTGTCATTTGCGGAACCATCTGATGGTTCTGTAATGAAAAAGCGGTAATCTGTTCCTAATTTTTTAGAAATTTCCTGGACTGTGGATGCATCTGTAAATGGTTTAGATAATGATTTTTAACGGTAAATGATCTCTTTATTTTTTTATTTTTTTCTTGTTAAACCTGCGTAGGAGTAGAAGAGTCGCTCTACCATCATACCCGCCGGGTGATACACCATTTATTAGAATTAGCCTTATTCTTTCTATAGTTTCTTTTAAGGCTATTAATAATCTTTCAGTATGCTCTTTTTAGAGAGTTTCTTCTCCCTGAAAAAACAGGAAGACTTTGTATGTCTAATTGCCAGCTGTTAAGTAAAGAGTACATTTACCATTTGTGGCATCTTTTTCCAACGAGTATCCCAACTTTAGGATGGTCGTCCCAGAGATCCGGTAGAAATTATCCAGGGAATATTTCATTAAAAGAAAAGTACTCTATTATTGCTCTTATATGGCAAACGTAAAGAATTTTAGACATTAAGTCTTAAAGATTTATATGATGCAATAAGAGCATTATCATTTATTGTATGTTAAAGAAAGTTCATTTGCTTAAGCAAATATAACTGAAGATATCAATATAGGAAGTATAAGGATATGGTCTCCGGCTTCATTTTTTAATATGCGGGTCATCATTGATATTAATGTTAATCTAAAAACCAGGGTGAAAATATCAAGTTTTTTTCTAGTATCGATTTTTCCAGAGATTTTCTTTTTGAGTTTTAGAGGTATTAAACTGGCAATACGGGATTTTAAGGAAATCCAGAGAGGTTTGTTTTGTTGATTTGAATGGTGGAGTTCTGAAAGAACAGCATTTAAGAAATTTTGCGGGAAAATTTCCCGGGCATGAGTGCTGTTTAGCTCTTCTTCTACTGATAACAGAAATTGTTTACTTCTTAGAAAATTTCTTTTTGTGTTATTATTTCCTTTAGAGGCATATTCACTATAAGGATCAAGTGAAGCTACAATTTCTTTAAAAGCCACCTTGTTATTCCTCAGATGATCTGGCATCATTTGAGTAAAATCTATGAGACGGTTTGTTAGAAGAGGATTAAATTCTTCTACATAAGAATGTTTTAGGTCAGCCAGTGCAGCTTGAACTATTGGTATACGGTATTTTGCCAGGAGGCGGTCCCTGTAAACCGATAACTTTTCATTTTTCCGATGAGAAAAGCGCTCCGGTACTTCTTGTTCAAGTTGAGCTAAAAACTGGAATTTACTAAGATTAGGAATTTCAGAAAGAAGAGAAATTCCCATAAAACTTCGAACCTGATATTCTGAAGAAGCGGAAATATTACTAAAGAGTACATTGCCGCGTATTAGTCCTTCTATTTCACTTTCAAAAAGGTTTTTCCAAATCTTGAAACCGTCCAGATACCCTCCAATGTGGTCTATCCTGCCTTCACCATTTTTGAGGAACCTTTCTAAAATAGTACGGGCATTTTTATCTGAAAAATCCAGCTTATAAAAATGATGTTTTGTTTTATAACATTTTGCCACCTTTCTGGCAATATTAGCGTCACTTCCCTTGAGGTTTTCTGCGTTTTTGTCTCCCCAGGTAACTGTTTGTAAATTGCTAATGGATTTTTTGCTTCTACTTAAAAATGCCAGGATTCCACGGCAGTCATGCCCACCAGATAAAGATAGAGCCCATTTACTGAAATCTGGAGTGTATTGCGAAAAAGTAGCATCCAAATTATCAAATAAGAGTTTTTTATATTCAATTTCAGGGAATTCCTTCTGTTCTTCTTTAATACTTTTCCTTACCTTAATTTTATAGTTCCAGATTTTTTTATCTAAAAGTATGGAACCAGAAGGAGGCAGTAACGATATTCTTTTATCCCAGGAATAAAAACTCAGATTTCCCGTAGAAATCATCCATGGTATTACTTTTTCTTCAAATTGGAAATTACCCAGAAATTTTATAATTGCTCTTTGCGAAGTTGCGACTATAAATTTTTCTTCATCTTTATAATACCAGACGCTTCTTGTCCCAAGACGGTCTGAAACTATTTCTAAAACATCTTCATTTTGTCTAAAAATGGCGTAATTCCCGTCAGGATAATCTACATCTGTATTTTCCCAGTTTTCATAGTTGTTTAAAAGCGAACCAAGCAGAATATTTTTTTCATTTATTCTTATAGTACTGACTGGATTAGATATACCATAGGTTGTATGGGATATTGAATAAGTGGACGAGGGATTAGGCTCAATATTATCTGGATTGATGCTATCACAAATTTGCTTAATCTTTATTTTAGATGCTTGTGCCTTTTCCTTATCTCTAAAATATGCATAAATTATCTTGGACATTGTTTACTTGTTTCGATATTTCAAATGTAGGATAAAATTTATAGGATAGATGGGCTTCTTAATTTTGCCAGGGATAAGTTTAACAAATATTATAACTTTCCCATTCACTCAATGGCTATTTTTGAAAATTCCTGGAAATAGAGAAGATTTTCCGAAATCCAAGCTGTTTAATTTTATTAAAATTCCATTTTTTATGAAACAAAGATCGTTATTGTATTTTTTACTAAATAAAACAGGATCTTTTTTCTTTTCAGCTAATAAAAATTTACGAGTTCTTGCATATCATACTGTGCCAAGTATGGAGCAATTTGAGGAGCAGGTACGCTATCTTAAAAATAATTACACTATCATAAGTATTTTGGATTTAGAACGCCACTTCAATAGCGGGCAAGCTTTACCATCTCATTCCTTATTAATTACTTTTGATGATGGAGATCCTTCAGTATTAGAAAAAGGATTGCCGGTTCTGGAAAAATATAACCTAGCCTCGGTTTCATTTGTAATAACAGATCTTATTGATTCTTCAAAAAATTTTTGGTGCAGATGGGTAGAAAAAGTTTATGAGAAGCAGGGTAGGAGCTACAGGGAAGCAAGAAAAAAAGTAAATTATCTAAAAAACATTCCTAATCAGGAAAGAATAAAATACCTGAGTACGCTTGAAAAAATAAATGGCCGGCAACTTACCAGTGCTGAATTGAATTACATGGAGTCCAGGAAAATGTTTATAGGAAATCATACCCACACACATCCTATTATTAACAATTGTACAGCAAAAGAAGTAAAGGAGGAATTATTATGCGCAAAACAACTTTTTGAAAAATGGGATTTAGAAGGTTATCCTTTTTTTGCTTACCCTAATGGAAATTGGGATGATGAGAGTGAAAGTTCCTTAAAAAAAAATGGTATAAAATTGGCTTTCCTATTTGATCATAAGGTTAATAAGAAAATAATTAATCCTTTACGGATTTCCCGAATACGTGTAGATGCAGATACCGAGCTTAATGAGTTTAAAGTAAAAGTTTCAGGATTACATTCAAAAATAATGTCTTTAAGATAGCCACCACAAAATTATAATTAATGTTAGAATTTAGGGAAATAGACTATGCTAGGGATATTCCGGAAATTGTTGATCTTTTGCTTACAAGTCTTAGTGATACTAATAACAGAGATCATTTTATCTGGAAGCATATAAAAAATCCATTTGGAAAGTCCTACGGGTTACTTGCATGCGATGAGGGTAAAATTGTTGGTGTACGTATGTTTATGTTCTGGGAATTTGTAAGGGATAAGGAAGTGGTTAAAGCTGTACGGCCGGTAGATACCATAACCCATCCGGAGTACAGAGGTAAAGGCATTTTTAAGAAACTTACCCTGGATGGCCTGGATAAATGCAGTGATAGATTTGATTTAGTTTTTAATACCCCAAATAATAATAGTTTTCCAGGTTATCTAAAAATGGGCTGGCAAAAATTTAAAGGCAGGCTTTCTTACAAGTTAGCAGTTGTTTTTCCATTATTAGTCTCTAAAAAATTTTCCTTAGAAAATGTAAGAACTGAAGAGTTGGATATTAAGGTACTTTCTCCTTCTCCTAAATGGACCACGAATTACACTGATGAATATTTAAAGTGGAGGTATGCGGCAGCGGTCTATAAAAAAGCCTATTTTAAGTATAGGCAAAGTAGCGGCTACATTATTTATAAAATAAAAAAGGTAAAAGGAGTAAAAATTCTCTTATTAATAGATTACATAGGCCGGCAGGAATCTCTTCAGGAAGTAATAAGAGGGTTGGCAGCTAAAAACAATACCTGTCTCATACATTATTTAGATAATGATAGGATGTTAGGTTTTCGCCCGTTAATTTCTTTCAAGCGTCCGGAATCTGTAGTAGTTTATAAAGAAGATCAACAAGCAATTGCATCTCACATCCTATTTTCCAGCGGCGATCTTGAGGGACGTCTTTGAATTTAAGATACCGTTAGGGTTTTTTCTTCTAAATAAAACTATTTTCGTAATTTTTGAATGTAATCATGAAGGTATTTGTACTAATTAATTCTCTTGGAGCTGGTGGCGCCGAACGTTCCATGGTCGAATTTGCCAAATTTCTTTTTCAGCATGATGGCATAACTGTAAGATTTGTTTGTCTGGAGAGGCGTAAAATTGGCCTGGAAGAAGAAGTAGCTTCAATAGGTATACCTGTTACTTTTTACGCAGGAAAGAATAGCTATACTTCAAAAATAAAGTTTTTTAACAAACTTATAGACAAAGAGAACCCGGATATTGTTCACTCTGTACTTACACAATCAAATCTTATAGCAAGGGGTGCCAGGATAAAAAACAGGAAAATAAAAATAATTCAAAGCCTTGTAAATACACCGTATTCATTGGAGCGGAAGAAAGATGCCAAGCTCCCATGGTATAAATTTCAAATGGCAAAACAGCTGGATGTTTGGTCTGCCAGGTTTTCTAAAAATATTTTTTACCATTCTATTACAAAGGAAGTACTGGAGCATTATAAGCCGCTATTTCATATAAAAGATAATTATAAGATCATTCATAGAGGGAGATATGAGAATTCTTATTCGGGAAGTGTAAAAAAATCTGATGAATTTCTAATTGTTAATTCTGGAAGGCAGGAGTTTGCAAAAGGCCAGATAGATATTTTAAAAGCGCTGAAACATTTAAGAGATAATAAGGGAGTTTCAGATATTAACTTTATGTTGCTGGGAAGACCAGGACATTATACTGAAATACTTGAAGATTTTGTAAAGAAAAATTACCTGGAAAACCAGGTGAGTTTACCAGGATTTGTTGACGATGTAGAAAAACGCCTTGCTGCTGCTCATGCTTTTGTTTTTCCTAGCTATTATGAAGGTCTGGGAGGAGCTTTGATAGAAGCTTTTTCAGCAGGATTACCTTGCGCCTGTTCAAATATACCGGTGTTAAAAGAAGTTGTGGGAGACGAGAAGAGAGCTTTATTTTCAGCACCCGGGGATTTCGAGGTACTTGCTGAAAATATTCTGAAACTGTATGAGGATAAGGAGCTTAGGGAAGAATTGGGCAGGTATTCTTATCAAAGATTTCAGGAGTCCTTTAGAATGGAGAAAATAAATAAGGAAATGTTGGACATGTATAAAAGCCTTTTAAAGCATTAGACAATGAAAATCCTTCAATTGGTCACCAAAAGGCAGTATAGGGGAGCAGAGGTTTTTGCTGCCAATTTAAGCGAAGAATTAATAAATCTGGGACACGAGATTGTTTTTGTGGGATTGTACAAAAATGAAGGAAACATTCTTCATTTAGAGAGGGCACAGAACGTTGATCTAATAGAGAACACGAAGACATTTTCCCTGTTATTGGTTAAAAAATTAGTTTCACTTGTTAAAGAGATAAGACCAGATATAATTCAATGTAACGGATCAGATACCTTAAAATATATGGTTTCAGCTTCGTTATTTGTTCCTGATATTCCTGTTCTGTATCGAAATATCAGTATGATTAGTGAATGGGTTTCTGATGGCCCAAAAAAAATATTATATAAAAATTTATTTAAAAGGGTCGCACATGTTTCTTCAGTAGGAGAAGAAGCAGTGGCAGATTTTGTCAAAACCTTTAACTACCCTTCAAGTCAAGCCTCAGTTATAAGAAGGGGTATTCCTATAAAAAAAATTGAGAAGCATAAAGCCCGGGAACAATTGAGAAGAGAATTGGGCCTTAAGGAATCAGATAAAATTGCAATGCATATTGGTAACTTCAGCATTGAAAAAAATCACATCTTTCTCTTTGATATTTTTTCAGACTTGAGGCTGAAATATCCGGCTATTAAACTTGTATGTGTAGGTACAGGGATTCTCTTGGAAGAACTTAAAGAAGAGGTGGTTAAGAGGCAACTTGAGAATACTATCTATTTTATGGGATTTCGGAAAGATATTCCTGAACTTCTTGCAGGGGCAGATCTTTTTGTCCTGTCAAGCAAGGTAGAAGGAGTTCCCGGTGTTATCCTGGAGGCAGCAACTCAAAATATACCCTCTATAGCAACAGATGTTGGAGGTGTAAGAGAAGTTTTAAATAATAATGAGACAGGCTTTATTATCAAAGATTTTAATAAAGGAGAATTTAAGAACAGAGTAATAGAACTTACAGAAAATGATGAACTAAGACATAGATTAGGTAGAAATGCTTATGAGTTGGTAGTCAAAGATTTTAACCCAGTAAAAAATGCGGGCAAATTTGAAGCGCTTTACCGGGAATTGATAGGTGGTAAAAGCCCATGTTTGCGTATTTTGCAGATAATTCAGAAAAAACAATACAGGGGAGCGGAGATCTTTGCAAGTCAGTTGTCAAATCACCTTCTTAATAAGGGGCATAAGGTAAAGATTTATAGTATCTATGAAGGAGATGCTATCTTACCATTTAAAGAACAACTTTACAGTTTGAACAGGACGGAATCCTCCAGATATTATGATTTAGCTGGATGGAAAAAACTGGCTCAGGTTGTGAGGCAATTCAAACCAGATATCATTCAGGCCAATGCAGCAGACACTCTTAAATATGCTATATTTTCAAAACTGGTTTTTAGGTGGGATGTGCCGGTGATTTTCAGGAATGCCAGTGCTTCCAGTTTTTATATAAAAAATAATTTTTCTAAAAAACTTAATTCTTTTCTCCTAAAACAAACAGATTATATACTTTCAGTTTCACAGGCTTCAAAAAAAGACATTAACAGCTTTTATCCTTTTACCCGGCAAAAAAGTAAGGTTATTCCTATTGGTATTGAACCCAATGAAATTTCATTTGAAGAAGAAAATAATGTTCCTTTTGATAAACAAAAAAAGAACATTCTGCATATAGGCTCTTTTACACAGGAAAAAAATCATGCCGGATTACTTATGGTATTTAAAAAGGTTCATAGTAAAAATCCTGATGCAGTTTTACACCTTATAGGAGATGGCCCTTTAAAGGCAAATATCATTAAATCAATCAAGGAGTATGACCTTGATGGTGTTGTAGTAATTCATGGAGAATCAAATTATCCATATCCGTATATAAAAAAAGCAGATGTTTTAGTACTACCAAGCCTGATTGAGGGCTTGCCGGCTGTACTGCTGGAGGCAATGTTGTATCAAACCTTGTCTGTGGCTTATAATGTGGGTGGGGTAAGTGAAATAATAACCAAAGACACAGGTTATTTGGTAAAAGAAGGTAATATTGATGATTTTGCTGAAGCGATTCTGCAGGCTTTGGAAGAAAATGCTAAAAATAAAAGAATTTTAGAGCACGCATACAAGTTGGTGGTTGAAGATTATTTAAATGAAAAATTAGTAGACAGGTTTCTGGACTCCTACATTAAACTGCTATAATTTTCCTGATGCAGTACGGGTTTTATAAATTATGAGAATAAAAGTTTTACATATTATCAAATCGTTGGGCAGGGGCGGGGCAGAGGTACTCCTTCCAGAGACTCTTGCACTACACGATCAAAATAAATTTGAATTCCACTATGTTTATTTTCTGCCTTGGAAGGATCAAATGGTAGATATAATTAAAGAACAGGGCGGTAAAGTTACTTGTATTCCTGCAAACAATAACCTGGAATTAATACGAAAGGTGGGTGAAGTAGTGGAGTACTGCGACAAAGAAAAAATCGATATATTACATTGCCATTTACCATGGTCTGGGTTTCTGGGGCGCAGGGTCTTTTCAAAAACAAAAATTCCCGTTGTATATACTGAACATAACATTCAGGAGCGATATCACTGGGCCACAAAATTTGTGAATAAATATACTTTCAACTTCCAAAGTATGGCCCTTGGGGTTTCTAATGATGTCACAAAATCTATTAAGGAAAATATAGACCCGGCGATTCCGGTGGAGACTTTATTAAACGGGGTCAATACTGCCAATTTTAAACGTGATACTGCTAAGGGTAAATCCTTAAAGCACCACCTTGGAATTCCGGAAGAAAGCTATGTTATTGGAAATATTGCTGTATTCAGAGAACAGAAAAATTTGCTGGATTGGGTTAGAGCTTTTCATAGAATCAATAAAAATTATCCTTCTATATACGGAATACTAGTTGGAGCAGGTCCTAAAGAAAAAGAAATTAAAGATCTTGTTGATGAATTAAAACTTTCTGAAAAGATCTTTTTTCCCGGATTACAGGAAGACACCATACCATATTTTTCGGCGATGGATATATTTATGCTAAGTTCTGCATTTGAAGGCTTGCCTATTGCTTTACTTGAAGCAATGAGCATGAAATGTGCCGTAGTTTCCACCAAAGCGGGAGGAGTTGTGGAAGCTGTAAGACATAATAAAGAGGGGCTTTTATGTGAGCCGGGAGATTGGGAAATGCTGGCTGAAAATGTCCAAAACCTTATTCAACATCCTGAAAAAAGGGTTAAAATACAGGAATTTGCCAGGGAAAGGGTTTTGCAAAATTTCAGCTTGCTTGAAATGGTTAGAAGTCTTGAACAAAGATATTTTAAAATTTATAATGGAAATTAGAAAGGCAGAAGAAAAAGACATTTCTGGCATCATCCAAGTGCTTAAAGCTTCTTTGGGAGAAACAGATTTACCTGTTTCTGAAGATGTTTGGAGGTATAAACATGTTGCTAATCCCTTTGGACCTTCTATAGTATTGGTTGCAGAAGAAGCTAATAAAATTGTTGGAGTAAGAGCTTTTATGAGGTGGCAATGGCAATTACAAGATACATCCTATAGTGCATTAAGAGCAGTAGATACGGCAACCCACCCCAGTTTTCAAGGTAAGGGCATTTTTAAAAAACTAACCTTAAAAGCTTTGGAAGAAGCTGAAAAGAATGGAGATAATTTTGTTTTTAATACTCCAAATGAACAAAGCAGGCCTGGATATCTAAAGATGGGATGGGAGCAGGTTGGTAAAGTGAGGGTAGGTTTAAGGCCAGCATTTAATTCTTTTTGGAAAACAGGCGGTACAAATCTTTTTTATAAGCAGATAATAAATACTTCTTCAGAGAAGATAGAAAATCTCTGTGAAGGTTGGAACAAAAAATTAGCCTGGGAAAAAAAATTGTTTACACCCAAGAGCAGAGAATATTTATACTGGCGGTATGAAAAAAATCAATTGCAGTCTTATGAAGTTTATGCTGAAGAGGATATTTATCTGGCAGCATACATAAAGCGAAGGGGCAAACTAAGGGAATTGAGAATTACGGAATGTCTGTATTTGAATTCTGCATCAGAAGTAAAAGAAATAAAAAAGCTTATTAAAAAAATGTCCTTGAGATTTGGGGTGCAATTTTGTAGTTTTTCTCCAGATCTTTTAGGTTTAGGCTTTAGTGTAAAAGGTAAATTTGGCCCTATCCTAACTTTTAAAGAAGCTTCTAAAAGAACCTATGAAAAAGATTTGCTTCAAATTGAAAACTGGAATAGCAGCCTTGGTGATCTGGAATTATTTTAAATAATATGATTGGTGTATTAGTATTACTATTAATATTTTTTGGTATAAACCAGCTAATCTTCGGTGCTTATAGCCACAGGCATGCATTTTTATCTAAAAAAAAGATGAATATGTTATACCTGTACCATCTAATTTTTTATGGTGTTTATTCATGGTATGCATATAACAACCCTTCAGATTCCAAAGGGTATTACAGAGAAATAAGTACCCATACAGGTAGTTGGGGAGCCCTTTTTGGAACCGATACTTTATTTATAGATTTTATTGCTTATCCATTGCACGTAATTGGATTCAATTACGATATGGTTATGGTTACTTTCGCATGGTTTGGATACCTTGGGTTTTTTTATGCCTACCTGTTCATAAGAGAGAAAATACCAATTAAGATTACTGTATTTAAATCTGTAGATTTGCTTACATTGATTCTGTTCTTTCCTAATATGCATTTCTGGACCGCGTCTTTAGGAAAAGGATCCCTTATATTTTTTGGTTTAATGATGTTTACCTATGCTATAATTAAACCTAAAAGCCGTTTGTTTCTTGCTATTCTCTCTTCCATAATAATTTTTCAAATACGTCCGCATGTATTCTTTTTTGTAGCAATTGGGGCTGCTTTGGGATATATGAGTGGAAAAGAAAAAATACCATTGTGGCAAAAGATAGGCGTATTCTGCGTGATGATTGGGGCTGTTTTTATTTTAAAAGACACCATTTTAGGAGTAATGGGCCTTCAAAATTCTGATAATCTTATAGAGGATTTCCAGGCAGCATCAGAGAAAAATGCTAAAGATTTAAGCACAGCAGGCTCTGGTGTAGATATGGCTTCATATCCTTTGCCGTTAAAACTATTTACATTTTGGTTTCGGCCTTTATTTGTTGATGCTCCCAGTGCACTCGGCTTAATTATATCTGTAGAAAATTTGATTTACCTGTTACTTTTTATAAAGATAATAAAGAAGGATTTTATAAAATTTATTAGAAAATCACCCTCAGTAGTAAAAATGAGCTTTGTTATTTTCTTTATGACCTCATTTGCCATGACTTTTGTGATGTCTAATCTGGGTATTATCGTAAGACAGAAGTCTATGGTTATGTATTACATCTTCTTTGTTATTTACTACTATCTGGCAGAAAAAAAATACTCAGAAATTATAAAATATAGAAAGAGAAAGGCAGGAATAAAAAAAGAATCTTTAAAAATAGTTTCTTAAGTACTGTAAAGTGTCCCGCAAAAAAATAAGTCCAAAGAACCTGAAGTATAGAAGCCTGGCTTTAAAAGGAGATTATCATGAAACAGATTATGCTAAAATTTCAAAAATGAATAAAAAAACAGGAGTAATTATTTTAACCTACAATAGATTAGACCTTTTAAAAATTACCGTATGTAAAGTTTTAGCCCAATCTTTAAAGCCCTCAGAAATATTAATAATTGATAATAATTCTACTGATAATACCAGAGAGTATCTTAATAATTTAGAAGGTGTCACAAAAATTTACCTGCCGGACAATACAGGTCCGGCCGGCGGGTTTTATGAAGGTGTAAAATATTTCGCAGAGAAAACAGATGTTGATTACGTTTGGATGATGGATGATGATTTTTTCCCGTTTGACTCCTGTTTGGAAATACTTCTTGAAAATGCAGATAAGGATCATATATTATTTCCTTATACACGAGAAAAAGATTTAGCTTTTAGGAAACAACCGGGTTGGTGGGGCGTATTAGTTCCTATGCATATTATAGATACAGTAGGCTATCCAATGAAGGAATTCTTTTTTTGGTCTGAGGATTCAGAATACTTGCTCTACAGGATACGGGAGAAATATAAATTTAAAGCAAAATGGATTCAACCAGCAAAAGGAGTCCACTTTACCAAAAGAGAGACAAATTACAGGAAACCCTGGAGGTATTACTATGAGGTTAGAAACATGTTATATATGCGCTTATACGTGAGAAAACCTACCGCCAGAAGGTATTATAAACTTTTAAGAAGCTGGACGTTTCTTCTTGGAGCTATAATTATCAAAGAAACTGATAAAGGACCTAAATTCAAATTATTTATAAAGGGTACAATGGATGGGGTAACTAAAAAGTTGGGTAAAACAATAGATCCGGTAACCCAAAAGGTGGTTGTAAAGCAGAAATAAAACTCTTTTTATGAATAATTCTAAATCAGGTTATCTTCTTATCTCTTTGGACTTCGAACTTTTATGGGGTATATTTGATGTTGTAGATTACACTTCTAAGAAGAAATACTTCAAGCAAACAAGAGCGGTTATTCCTGAAATTCTCAAATTATTCGAGGAATATCAGGTTCATGCCACCTGGGCAACAGTAGGGATGCTCTTTAATAAAAACTGGGAAGAATGGGAAGAAAATATTCCTGACACAATCCCGAAATATAAAAATAAAGCACTTTCCGCATATAATTTCGGGCAGTCTATTAAATCAAAATCTACTGAGGAATTTTGCTTTGCACCTGAACTTATTCAAATAATCTCAAAAACGCAGGGGCAGGAACTTGCCACACATACTTACTCTCATTACTATTGCCTGGAAGAAGGGCAGACCCCACAAAACTTTGATAATGATTTGGCAATGGCGGTATATTTAGCCAAGGGATTAAACATCAATCTAAAATCTCTGGTATTTCCCCGGAATCAATTGTCCGCAGGTTATCTTAAAATTTGTGCTGCACATGGAATAAAAAATATCAGGTCCAATCCTATCTCGTGGTACTGGAAGGATCCTACTTCTAATTCCCTTTCAAATAAAATAGCAAGAACGGGTGATGCCTATTTGAATTTTGGAAAAAAATCCTATGCAGCTTCTCAACTTTCTCCAAAAAAAAATTTGCCTTTAGAGCAGAAGGCAAGTCGGTTTTTAAGGCCTGTAGAAGGAAATGGGGTTTTGCGTAATAGAAAAATAAACAGGATAAGGAATGAAATTGAATGGACGGCCAGGAATAAGGAGATTTATCACCTCTGGTGGCATCCTCATAATTTTGGGGATCAACCAGAAGAAAGCCTGAAGGACCTAAGGAAAATCCTTGTTTATTTTAAGGAAATGCAGCATAAATATAATTTTCAGTCATTAAATATGCAGGAGCTGGGTACTATGTACTCTTAAATTTCTTTTAAGGAAGAAGTGTCCTCTTAAAAGATGATTATCTTTACAGGCTTTAAATCTATCTACTATGTGCGGAATTAATGGGGTATTTTTCAAGAAATCAGCGTCTGAAGAAAAGATCTCCGGCATTCTTTCTAAAATGAATGGTAAAATTTTTCATCGTGGCCCCGATGAAGATGGCTTTTATGTGAAATCAACCAACAAGCTTAGTCTTGGAATGGCCATGCGTAGGTTATCTATTATTGATCTTAGCACGGGAAAACAGCCTATGTTTTCTAAAGATGGTAAAATAGCCATTGTTTTTAATGGCGAAATATATAATTATCGTCAATTAAAGAGCGACTTGGAAAAAAAGGATGTGAGTTTCCTCACTACTTCAGATACAGAAGTAATATTGCGGCTTTATGAAATTTACGGCACTGCTTCTTTTGAGATGCTGGACGGGATGTTCGCCTTCAGTATTTTTGACGAAAATCAAAACAAACTTTTTATTACAAGGGATTTTTTCGGGGAAAAGCCACTTTATTACGCAAATTTTGAGAATGAAATTTTCTGGGCTTCAGAATTGAAATCCATTATGGCTGTTACTAATAATAAGCCGGAAATTTCTAAAGAAGGCCTTAATCTATTCTTGCAACTCACCTATATTCCTGCACCCTTTAGCATCTATGAAGGTATTAGTAAACTTCCGCCAAATCATTATCTGGAGTTGGATTGCTCAAATTCATCTACAAAGGTTTTAGAAATTAAAAATGATCTTGAAACTAAAATAGATCCTAACATCAGTTTTGAGGATGCAAAAAAGCAAACTCATCATCTGGTGAGTGAAAGTGTTGAGAGCAGGTCTGTAGCAGATGTCCCCCTGGGAACTTTTCTATCCGGAGGAGTAGATTCTTCTATTGTCTCGCTGGTACTCGCCAGCCAAAAAGAAAATAAAATCGATACTTTCTCTGTGGGTTTTGAAAAAAAATCTTTTGATGAAACAGACAAATCCCGGGTTGTGGCAGATCTTATTAATAGTAACCATCATGAATTTATAATTTCCGTAGATGATCTTAAAGATAATATTAGCAATATTCTCCTGAACTTTGATGAGCCATTTGCAGATTCTTCTTCTTTACCCACCTATTTAGTTGCGCATAAAACCAGGCAATTTGTAAAAGTGGCACTTACAGGAGATGGGGGAGATGAAGTGTTTGGAGGTTACAATAAGTATTACATGGGTAAACTAAATACGAAGTACACCTCAATGGTACCAGAAGCGGTACATGGTTTTATTAAAAAAACATCCTTTCCTTTTTTATCCACCAAAGATGATAAAAGAGGAAGAAGGTTTAAAGCTAAAAGGCTCCTGAATGCCATTAATTATGAAGGAGATTTTTATTATAACATCGTTTCCCTTGCATTCCAGGCAGAAGAAGTTGAAACTTTGCTAAAAAAGCCCTGGAGAAATAAAAATACGTTTGGACACCATAAAAACCTGATAGGTAATAGTAACCGTAGTCTTACACATTTTCGGAATATTGATAAAATAATGAGCCTGGAAGGGGATATGCTGGTGAAGGTAGATCGTACCAGTATGCTTACTTCTCTTGAAAGCAGAGCACCCTTTTTGAATAAAAAACTATGGGAGTTTACCGCGCAATTACCGGAAGATTACCTTATGAAGGGCTGGAATAAGAAGTATCTTTTAAAAGAAGCTTTTAAACAGCATTTCCCTGATGGTTTCCTGGACAAATCAAAGAAGGGATTTGGAGTGCCGGTTGGGGATTGGCTTAGAGGCCACCTGTCTTTAGAATTAAAATCTTATATAGAACCAGGTTTTCTGAAATCTCAAAATATTTTTAATCCTGATAATATTCGAGAAATTGTGGAAAAGCATCTTTCGGGAAAGGAAGATAATACCTTTAGGGTGTGGACTTTTTATTGCTTTCAGAAATGGTATAAGGAAACTTACCTGGCTATATAGCATGATAAAGGCTTTGTAATTAAATTCGATATTCTTTCCTATTCTTTAAATTTTGAAGAAGTGATAAAATGCACAGTATGTTAACTTCCACTATTTAGTTTTACCAGCGCTTAAATCCAGATGCAGCGAAGGACAAGGTTTCTTTTAATACTATATTAGTACATTTGGAGAAGGACACCTTTAGAATAGCATGAAAGATAATCCGTTGATTAATTATTTTTTTAAATATTTCAGTTTTTTTTATAAGTACCTGAATTATCGGATTTTTATTGCCATTGCTTTAAGCTTAATGGTGGGGGTATTAGATGGTATTGGAATAGCTTTTTTTATTCCATTGTTTCAGTTAATTTCAACAGGGGGAGGAGCAGATGCTTTAGGGAATACTGCTGGGGAAAGTGATGTAGTGACTAATTTCTTCCTGGATATTCTGCAAATTCAGCCTACACTTCTAAACATCTTTTTCCTGATTTTTCTGTTTTTCAGCCTTAAGGGGATTGCCAAGTTTTTCGAAACCTACGTAAGGATAATTTATCAGCAATATTTTATGCGCAAAATCAGGATTTCCAACATTAACCTGTTTAGCAAGTTTAATTTTGAGCAATTCCTGAAAGCAGATACAGGTCGTATTCAAAATACATTCAGCGCAGAGGTACAGAGAGTGAATGTAGCCTACAAACATTATTTAAAATCTATCCAAACCGGAGCCTTGGTATTTGTTTATGTAAGCCTGGCTCTAAGTTCTGATTGGAAATTTACTTTTCTGGTGCTGTTTGGATCTTTCTTTTTAAATATTCTCTTTCGGTTTTTTTATAAACGAACAAAATATTATTCCCGGCGTTATACCCAAAAAGCACACCGGTTTCAAAATTTACTTATTCAAAAAGTTCATCTGTTTCAATACCTTAAAGCCACGGGTTTAAATGATACTTATGCCGGTAAGTTAAAGGAGAATATTATTGAAGTAGAAGCTGTCCAGAAGCGGCAAGGGGTTATAGACTCCATAATTGCAGGTTTGAGGGAGCCTCTCGTTATTTTTGTTATTTTCCTGGCCATCTTTATCAATATTTATGTATTTGAAGAAACACTGGGAACAATTTTGCTTAGCTTATTGTTGCTTTACAGGGCAATCACTTTTTTTATAGGCACCCAGGAGCAGTGGAACTCTTTTCTAACCGTTTCAGGATCTTTAGATAACATGGCCCTTTTTACAGCTGAGCTGGAAAAAGGACAGGAAGATAATGGTAGCATTCATTTTTCAGGTTTAAGACAAGGATTGGAATTAAATAATATGACCTTCGGTTTTGATGTCAAGATCCCTATTTTTACAAATATCAATTTAAAAATCGCTAAAAACGAAACAGTAGCCATAGTAGGAGAAAGCGGGGCTGGAAAATCTACTTTATTAAATATTCTGTGCGGACTTATAAAGCCGGGAGACGGTTCCTATAAAATAGACGATTATAATATTAAAGATCTTGACCTTAATAGTTTTAAAAAGAGGATTGGTTATATTGTTCAGGATGCTGCTGTATTTAATGACAGTATCTACAATAATGTTACTTTTTGGGCTCCTAAAACAGAAGAAAATTTCCGCAGATTTTTAAAAGCAGTAAAACAGGCTGCGATTGCAGACTTTATTATGGGATTACCTGCTAAAGAAGATGCTGTTTTAGGCGCTAATGGAATAAATATTAGTGGTGGGCAAAAACAAAGGCTGGCCATTGCCAGGGAACTCTTTAAAGAAGTGGATATTCTTTTTATGGATGAAGCCACCTCTGCTTTAGATGGGGAAACTGAAGCCGCGGTCCAACAAAATATTCAACAACTTCACGGGCAGTGTACTATTATAATTATTGCTCACAGGTTATCTACAGTAAAAAATGCTGACAGGATTATTCTTATGCAGGAAGGGCAGATTGTTTCTACTGGAAAATTTGAAGAATTATATGAAAAATCTTCTATTTTTAAAGAAATGGTCGAGCTTCAAAATTTGTAAAAAATATTCCTTCTAATGAAAAATTCAGGATTTGCTGCTTTTATAATTACCTATGAGCGTACTGAAATCCTGCTGAAGACAATTTCAGCCATAAAAAATCAAACCTTTCCACCTGCATATCTCCTGATTATAGATAACAGCCTTAGTAATTATACAGAAAAAGCGCTTCAAGAGTATATTTCAGACTCCTTTGAATATTATAGAGTAGGTTATAATAGTGGCCCCGCCGGGGGAGCTAATATTGGCTTGGAAAAATTGACAAATTTGGGCTATGACTGGATTTATTGGGGAGATGATAATAACCCGCCCCGGGATCTTAATGTTTTTCAGGAAATGTTTGAAGCTTTACAGGACTTTGAAGCTGCAAAGGAGAATCCTGGGATTCTTGGCGGAAAGGGCGGTGATTTAAACAAACTTACCGGTAGGCTTAGGTCCCTGTCCAATAAAAAGCTTCTTGAAAAGAAATTTGCTGAAGTAGATGTTATTCCCGGGGGGCATACCATGATTGTAAATTCCCGTGTTATTGCTGCAGGTTGTTTACCTGATGAGAAACTGTTTTTTGGTTTTGAAGAAATGGATTTCTGCCTTAAAGTAAAAAAAGCGGGTTTTAATTTATTTGTTGATTCTCAAACCTGGCTGAAGATAAGAAGAAGGGACAGCCATTTTGAAGAAAACTACCGGTGGAAGGATTCCGGTTTTGGTAAAAAAGAAGCTATAAAGAGGGATTATTACAGTAGCAGGAACCTCTTGGATATTTTCTATAAAAATAAAATGTTCCCGGCTTTTGCCATCCTTCTTTTAAAATGTTTGGGCAAATCATTATTAAGTTTCAGGTTTGGATGGAATTACGGCAAAGCTATGGCTAAAGCTCAGTTTTCGGCAGTAATCCATTTTTTTTCTGGAAAATTCGGGAAACAGGTAGAGCTATAGACGTTCTGTAGCTCTGTTAAAATACTTACCTTTATATAAATTATTTTATATGCTGAAATTGGATCATAAAAGCATTCAGCTTCTCGATTGCACTTTGCGTGATGGAGGCTATTATACGCATTGGGACTTTGATGAAAAACTGGTTAAGCAGTATTTTGAAACCATGAATAAGCTTCCTGTTAAGTATATTGAAATTGGGTACAGGTCTAAACCAAAGCAAAAGTATCAGGGTGCATTTTATTACCTGCCGGAACATGTTCTTAAAAATTGTCAAAAATTAAGTTCAAAGAAATTGGCCGTAATTCTAAATGAAAAGGAATTTTTAGCTGAGGAAGTAGAAGAAATACTTGCGCCATGCGTGGGGATCATAGAAATGGTAAGGCTTGCTGTGGCCCCGGAACGCTTGAGTCATGCTGTTAAAATTGCTGATGCAGTTAAGAAAATGGGATTTATGGTATCCCTTAACCTTATGTATGCCAGCAAATGGGATGAGGAGCTTTATTCTTCAGAAGATCTTAAAATCCTGGATGGCATACTGGATTATTTTTACGTGGTAGATTCTTATGGAGGGATGCTTCCTTCTGAAATTAGGAAAACCTTCAGCAAACTAAAGGAAGCACTATCAGTAGACTTAGGATTTCACGGACATAATAATATAGAAATGGCGCTTGTTAATTCGCTTACAGCAATAGAGTGCGGGTCGAAAATTATAGATGCCACAGTTTGTGGAATGGGCCGGGGTGCCGGAAATCTTAAAATGGAACTACTTTTAAGCCTTTTGTACAAAAAGTATGAAGTTCCTGTAGATTTTGATATTCTTAATGATCTTGTGGAAAAATTTTCAAAGCTGAAGGATGATTACAAATGGGGAACTAATTTGCCTTATATGCTTTCCGGCGCTTTTTCCTTACCTCAAAATACGGTGATGGGCCGCGTTAAAAAAAGATTTTATTCCCTGAATACTATTGTAAGAGAACTTTCTGAAGCAGGCGATTTTGTAGAAGAAACTGAAATCCCATTTTTCCAGCAGGATAAGAAGTATCCAAAGGCAATGCTGGTTGGAGGTGGAAATACTCCTAAAAAATTTTCAGGTGCAATTAGGGAATATCTTAAGCAATATCCTGAAATTTGTGTTATCCATTCCAGTTCAAAAAACGTAGAAACATTCCTTAATTTGCCTAATGACCAGTTTCATTGCTTAACAGGAAAAGAAATTACAAGGCTTGAGAAAAAACTTCCTTCTGCTGACAGGGATAGACGATATTTTCTCATTTCTCCGGAGGCAGGAGTTGTAGTTCCAGGAAGGTTTTCATCCAGGTTTAAAAATGCTTTGGAAACATTAAAAAAGGGGTGTTATCAGGAAAAATATAATTTATCTACTACAGCAATGGCTATGGATATAGCAACTTTAGTGGGCGTTCAGCAAATATTGCTAACAGGCTATGATGGCTACACCGGGCAGGTTTCTAAAGAGCAGCTTGAGCTTTTTGAAGAAAACCAGGAAATTTTTGAAGAGGCAAAAAGCGGTGGATTAATACTTTCTTCACTAACGCCAACCATGTACAAGATGAGTTCTAAATCAGTTTATTCTTTAGTATAAATGGCAATTTCAATATTTCTACCGGTACGCAAAGGAAGCGAACGTGTAAAGAATAAAAATACGAGAAAGTTCTCTGTTTTTGAAGGCGGGCTCCTGGAGTTAAAGCTTTTACAATTAAAAGAAGTAGAAGGAATAGAGGAGATTATTTTATCTACAAATGATGAAGATTGCTGGAAAATTGGAGAGCGTTTTAAAAATCATATTCCCAACCTTCGGCTGGAGCAGCGGCCAGAGGATTTAGGCAGGGCAGAAACCAATTTACAGGATCTTATAAAGCATGCCGGAGAATTGTCGAATTCAAAAGATATTTTGTGGACGCATGTTACTTCGCCGCTTTTTACTGCTGCCAATTATGAAAATGCTGTTAAAAAATACGCCAAAATCCTGAAACTAGAATATGATTCTTTAATTTCGGGCACTAAATACCGGGATTTTCTTATTGATAAGAAAACAGGAAGAATTGTTAATAACCCCGGGAAGCTGGAGTGGCCCCGAACACAGGATTTGGCAGATTGGTTTGAGGTAGATAATGCGGTGTTTATTACCTCTGTAGAGAATTTCAGATCAGGTAAACGATCAGGGGAGAACCCTTACCTGCTGGAACATGATAAGGTAAAATCAATTGATGTAGATTATGAAGAGGATTTTCTTATAGCTGAAGCTGTTTATGAAAGAATTTATAGGTAAAGAAGTAATACTTTGGGATTTTGATGGAGTTATTGTAGACTCTATGGCTGTAAGGGAAAAAGGTTTTCGGGAAACTTTGAAAGATTTTCCCGAAGAAGAAGTAGACCGGTTGATTGCTTACCATCAAAAAAATGGCGGATTGTCGCGGTATGTGAAGTACAGGTATTTTTTTGAAAAAATCCGAAAGGAACATGCAGTTCAGCAAGAGGTAGCTGAGTTATCAGCTGCTTTTTCTGACATAATGAGAACAAGCCTTATACATAAAAGCATTCTTATACCTGAAGTGATAGATTTTATTAAGAATTATAAGGACGATTTTAAGATGCATATCGTATCTGGTTCAGATGAAGAAGAATTGCGGTTTTTATGTGAACAGTTGGGCATTTCTTCTTATTTTATTTCCGTAGAAGGCTCGCCCACTCCTAAAATTGAACTGGTGAAAAATTTGCTGAAAGAATATAAGTATAATAAGGAAAAAGCCTGCCTGATCGGGGATTCGGTTAACGACAAGGAAGCAGCCGAGCAAAATGATATAAGCTTTTATGGATATAACAATAAAGAGTTAAAGGAGAAAAACGCCTATATCAATACTTTCCAATGAAGTTGCAGCGTAATCTTCATGCGCTTTATCTTATGTTGAGCTCTTTAAAAACCTTTTATCCTGAAGAAGAATTAAAAGGGAAAAGAGTGGCCATAGTTGGTGCTGCAGATTCCGTTTTCAAAGAAAAAAATGGAAGTTATATTGATAGTCATGATGTAGTGGTGAGGATTAATAAAAGTCCACATACCTGGAAGAAAGAACAAAATGAGTATTTGGGTTCCAAGTTTACAATCTTGTACCATAGTTTCTTTGAGAATGAATTTAGCGGTGGCGGAAAGATAAACTGGGAAATGTTCAGAAGGATGGGGATCCAAAAAGTAATAAATCCCAATCCTACAAGAGCAGGCATGCTTGCACACTTAAATTATTATAAAAGACATCTTTCAGGGGAGAAAACGTATATGTTGAAGAGGGAAAATTATAATTTTTTTCAAAAAAAGCTAAAGAATTTTATCCCTACGGTAGGATATGCTGCATTAGGATCGATATTGCAGGCTGAATGTAAAGAAATTTTCATAACAGGATTTACCTTTTTCAAAACCCCATATGCAAAAAATTATCGGCCCGATTTGGAAGAAATGCAGGCTAATAAGAAGCATATTAATCGTCAGGGTATTCATAATCCAGATCTTGAATTGAAATCTTTTAAGCATGACCTTCAAATGACGAAGTGCAAAAAGCTTATTCTTGACAGCCGACTGCAAAAAATTATGGAAGGAGAAAGAATATGAAGTTTTTATACTACAGTACTTCTTTTTACGCCAGCCATGGAGGGAGTATACAGGCAAAAGAATTTTATCATCATCTGGATGATATAGATATTATTAAAGAAAAAGCTATTTATCCTGAAAGTCCAAAATCTACCATTTCCTTTAATTCAAGACGACAACTTGTAAGAAAATGGTTAAAAAGAATACCTCTTGTTCAAATTGTTCTTTTTTATCGTCGGAACAATTTTTATCTGAAAGGATTAGAATCAAAAATTAAGAATTTTCAACCGGATGTTGTTCTTTTTCAAATAGATTCCAACTTTCTTCAGCTGAAGAGAATAAAAAAAAAGTTTCCAAAGCTTCTAATAGCTACACAAATAAACGGATCACCGTTTGATGAGCCTTTTCGGAATATTGCTTTTAAAAGTTTTTTTCAGAGAAAACAAAGAATGGCCTACATGCCAAGTGATTTAAATTTTTTTATTTCTGATGCGTCCAGAAGTAGTATTATGGGAAAAAATCTAAACCTCAATCGCGATGTAGTTATTCCTAATGGAACCAGTACCGATAAGTTTTATCCTATTTTTGAGAAAGACCGGTTAAGAATGAAGTTGGGATATGATGTAGGTAAAATGATTATTGGTTATGTTGGAACTATAGATTACCACAAAAAGATGCCATTGCTTATAGAAGCTTTTGCTGATTTATTGAAGGAGAATTTGGAAGCGCAATTGGTAATACTTGGAGATGGTCCGGCATTATCAGATCTGGTCACAGAAGTAGCTGAATTAGGAATAGAAAAGGACGTGATTTTAAAGGGGTGGGTAGCACATGAGCAAATAAATGAACATCTGAACTGTTTTGATATTGCTGTACACCATTATGCCAGTGAATATATGAATCCGCTCAAAATTTATGAATATCTTGCAGCCGGTTTACCAGTTATAGCTCCTGATATATCTTCCATAAGAGAGAATTTTGATGTGGAAAAAGATCTTTTAACTGTTAAATCTTCAAGAGTAGATTTATACAAAAAGTTAAAGCTTTTAGTTACAAACGGAGCTCTCAGAAATCGGCTTTCAGCAAATGAGAGGCTAAAATCGCTATTAGAAAATACCTATACATGGGAAAATTATAGCCGGGGAATTGTAGGACAGATAATTAAAAAACAAAACATTTTGCCAGTTGGATAAACTAATACGTATTGCCACTGTTCCTGTTTCCCTTGAAAAATTGCTTGAGGGACAGCTTAATTTTATGAGTAATTATTTTGAAGTTATAGCTGTTTCCGCAGAAAAAGGTAAGCTGGAAGAATACGGTAAAGCTACAGGAATTCCTACTTATTGCGTAGAGATGACCCGCGAAATTACACCCATAAAAGATTTAAAAGCACTGTTTAAATTGTACTTTTTTTTAAAAAAGGAAAAACCACTAATAGTGCATACTCATACCCCAAAAGCAGGGATTATTGGGATGATGGCGGCAAAGGTGGCAGGGGTTCCCTTAAGGTTTCATACAGTTGCTGGTTTGCCATTATTAGAAACCCGGGGCAGTAAAAGAAAAATTCTGAATAAGGTTGAGAGGCTTACTTATTCCTTTGCTACAATGGTTTATCCAAATTCTACCGGTTTGAAAGAAATTATTCTAAAAGAGAAATTTTGCAGGCCGGAGAAGCTAAAGGTGCTCGGCAGAGGTAGTTCAAACGGTATTGATACAGCTTACTTTAACCCTGCTAAATATTCAGATAAATTTAAAAGGCACCTTAGGGCAGAACTGGGTATACCAGCAGCAGATATGGTATGTATTTTTGTAGGCCGGCTGGTTTCAGAAAAAGGGATTAATGAGCTGGTAAAAGCTTTTGTTGAACTCAATCAAGAATATGACGCAGTCTCTTTGTTATTGGTGGGAGATTACGAGGAGGAATTAGACCCGTTATCAGAAACAACAATTGCTCAAATAGAAGAGCATTCCAAAATTTATACTACCGGATTTCAAAATGATGTAAGGCCATATTTTGCAATTTCAGATATTCTGACCTTTCCAAGTTACCGGGAAGGTTTTCCTAATGTTGTAATGCAGGCCGGTGCTATGGGTTTGCCCGCTATAGTTAGCAATATTAATGGATGCAATGAAATAATAAAGCAAAATAAAAATGGGTTAATTATAGAAGTTAAAAATAAAAATGCTCTTTTGGAAGCGATGAAAGAGCTGTACAATAACAAAAAACTTGTGATAGGAATGAAGGGAAACGCCCGAAAAATTATTGATCTTAATTACGGCAGAGAGGATTTTTGGAAGATATTGCTTAAGGAGTATCAAATTCAGAAAAAAGAAATTATCAGGTAGGGATTTAAATTATCCTTTTAAGCGGCCTTAACAATAATAGGAATGTATAGTAAATTTTTTAAGCCTTTAATAGATTTTTTTATTGCTTTAGCGGCATTGTTAGTTCTAAGTCCGTTATTAGCTATTGTATATATATTATTAGCTTTGGCGAATGAAGGGAAGCCCCTTTTTTTTCAGGAAAGGCCAGGTAAAGATGGGGAAATCTTTAAAATAGTTAAGTTCCGGACGATGAATAATAAGCGGGATGAGAATGGTGAGCTTCTTCCGGATCCTGAGCGTTTAACTAAAACTGGAAGAATTGTTCGTAAAACTTCTATAGATGAAATTCCCCAGCTTTGGAATGTCCTGATGGGAAATATGAGTTTAATTGGCCCAAGGCCTTTGCTCCCGGAGTATTTGCCTCTTTACAATGCTTTTCAGCAGAGGAGACATGAAGTAAAACCGGGTATAACCGGCTGGGCGCAGGTAAATGGAAGAAATACCATTACCTGGGATCAGAAATTCAGATATGATGTTTGGTATGTGGATCATGTCTCACTAAAGCTTGATGTTCAAATTTTTTACCTCACCGTTAAGAAGGTATTAAGCTCAGCAGATGTCTCTGCAAAAAATCATATTTCAATGCCCAAATTTTCAGATGAATTTAATAATAAGTAAATACAGATACCAATGAATATTTTAGTTACTGGAGCAGGTGCTTTATTGGGCCAGGGAATTTTAAGATGCCTTAATTTTTCAGCTAAATCCTACAATATCATCTCTGCAGATCCAGATGTGCGTTCTACAGGACATGCTTTAGCACATAAATCTTACTGTATTCCTTTTGCGACTAATTCTATCTACTTAGAACGTATAGAAGAAATCATCTCTATTGAAGATATAGATATTATTTTTATTGGAACTGATGTAGAATTGCCATTATTTGCCGAAAACAAGATATACCTGGAAGAAAAATACAACCTCATAGTTGTTGTTTCTAATCCTGATGCTATTAAAATAGCAAACGATAAATGGCTTACGGCTGAATTTTTAAGAAAGAACAATTTTCCGTTTCCTCTCTCTGCGCTTACTACCAATCCAGAATCTATAACAAATTTAAAAGAAAAGGCAAGCTATCCCTTTATTGCAAAACCTGTAGATGGAGCCAGGTCTAAAGGACTGAAGCTTATAAATAACGATGAGGATTTGAAGGCAGTTTGTAGTTACTCAAATAATTTAGTAGTACAGGAAATGCTAAGTGAGGAAACAGGTGAGTTTACAACTGGTTGCGTTGTTGTGGATGGCAAATGTAAGGCTATCGTTTCATTAATAAGGGATTTAAGAGATGGCAATACCTGGCGAGCCTACCGTAATGGTAATTCTCCTTATGATGAAACTATAGCTGAAATAGCAGAAAAGCTGGGGGTAGAAGGGCCGGCAAATTTCCAGTATAGAATTAAAGACGGTAAACCAGTAGTTTTTGAAGTGAATTGCAGGTTTAGTGGAACTACTCCCTTAAGACTAATGTTTGGGTTTAATGAAGTGGAAGCACTAATTGAGTATTATTTGGAAAAGAAACCCATAACACAACCAAAATTAAAGAATGGAACTGTGTTACGTACCTTTTCAGATATTTTTGTAGGCAATGAAACTCTTGATGATTTTCAGGAAAAAGGCGTTACCAGTTCTTATAATTCAAAATACTTTCCTTTTAAAAAAAATGAAGAATGAAATATTTAATATTTGGTGGCACAGGTCTGGTAGGAAAAAAATTAGCAGAATATATAGTAACCCAGGGTGATGAAGTGAAAACTGTTTCCCGATCAGGGAATGATGAATCTATTGCCCTTGATATTCGTGAAGAGGAGGAATTTAATAAATTAGATTTTTATCCAGATGTAATTATTAACTGTGCATCCCAAATTCCTGTTAATGGTAGAACTTCTCAAGACCCTTTCTTCTTAAGAGACTTATTCGAGACAAATGTTGTGGGAGCAGTTAATATAGCTAATTGGGCGGTTAGAAATAAAATTTCTAAAATTATTAATTGTTCTACTTTAGTAGTTGTTAAAAAACCCTGGCCAGATTTTTTATCTGAGACTTATTTTGGTATACCAGATGGCCCTCATGTGGGTTACTGTATGTCAAAGCTTTGCCAGGAACAAATTATGAGTGAATGCGTAGTTAACAGCCAAACCAAACTTCTGCATGCACGTATTTCTGCTGTATATGGTGAAGAAATGCTTCCGGAAGGGCTAATCTTTAATTTATTACAAAAACTAGAAAATAATGAGGACATAATTTTGACAGATGGAAATAAGAATACAGTAGACCTTATTCATGTTGAAGATGTTAGTAGGTCTCTATATGCTTTAAGTGATACTAATTTTGAACTTAAAATTTTGAATCTCGCCAGCGGGAAACAGATATCGATCTTAAATTTAGCCTTTCTGCTGAAGGAATTAACAGGATCAGAGTCAAAAATTATTAATCATTCAACCAATGTGCCGGCCTCAACTGCTAATATTAGTGTTGAAAAATTAAAAGGATTGATAGGAGATAAGTATAATAATTTTATTCCTTTGGAGGAGGGGTTAAAATCAGTAATTGGGCAATGCCAATGGGTCTGAAGAATTTTAAATTTAAAGTTGGTATTCTTATGACTCCAAAAGTATTTATTAATAATCTTATATGAAAAACAGAACTGCGGTCATTGGGGCGAATGGATTTTTAGGTTCATACATAGTAAATAATTTACTTGAAGAAGATTATGAGGTTTTAGCTGTTTACAATCATAATCAAGATAATTTAAAGGACGGTTGTATTAAAATTTCAGTAGTTGATTTTCTTTCGGGTAATTATACTCTGGATAATATCATATTTGCTGCTGGTAATTTTGAATTTACGTCTGAACAGAACAACCATCTTAATTGTAAAGTGCTATATAGCATAACAAAATTATATCCTCATTGTAGGTTTATTTACATTTCAAGTGCAAATGTTTATGGTCAAACCGCAGGAATTAGGAAAGAAAATTCTCCTTATGATAATCCCAATTCTTATGGTTTAGCAAATATTTCAGGTGAATTTATTGCATCTGGCATTAAAAACCATGCAGTGGTTAGGCCTGTTTATTTATATGGACCGAATTTAGATAATAGCTCGTTTCTACCTAATATCATTAAACAGGCTGAAGGAGGAACAATTAAGCTATTTGGACAGGGGCTCCGGAGCCAGGATTATTTACATGTCAATGATGCTGCAAAATTGTGTATTAAAGCAATGCAGAATAGAAAGAGTACAGTTTTTTTAGGAGCTACCGGCAATTCTGTGACAAATAAGGAAATTGCAGATTTGATTCGTAAAAATACCGGATGTGAAATTGATCTTTTAGACAAGGAAGAACATGCCTCTTCTTTATATTATGATTCATCCTGGACTAAAAACGAATTGAACTGGGAACCACAGGAATCACTTGAAGAAGGGTTAAAAGAAATGCTTTCATGAAATATCTCATTTTTGGTGATGTGCATGGAAATCTTCCGGCATTAGAAAAGCTTTTTGAAACAGAAAAAGGAAATTATGATCTAGCGGTTTGCCATGGAGATGTTGTAAATTATGGGCCCTGGAGCAATGAATGTGTAGCATTTATTAAGGATCTGCCCTCCATAGTTACACTTAAGGGAAATCATGAGGAGAATTACCTTAATGGCAGTTACCATGGAACAAGTGAGGTGGCTAAAGCTTTTTTTGATTTTTGTTATCCTTCTTTTGAAGAATTTAAAGAAATCTCAACTTACAAAAATCAGCTAGAACTAAAAAATTTTACTATTAGGCACACTATACAGAATAAGTACATTTTTCCTGATTCAGATTTAAAAGATCTTCACCTGGATAAAAATTATATTATAGGACATTCCCATTATCAGTTTGACAGATCTTTTAGAGACCACCGCTTGGTAAATACCGGAAGTTTAGGTCAGAATCGCAGATTATTAAACGTGGCAGAGTATGTGCTTTTAGATGAAGAAAAAGGACTGGTAGAGCTTAAATCTATTGAATATGACATTGAAAAAGTAATCAGCCGAATGCTGCAAGATGAATATCCTCAAATTTGCATAAATTATTACAGAAATAAACCTACAACAATATGAAACCTAAAATATGGCTTTCTTCCCCGCATATGGGAGGAAATGAGCAAAAATATATACACGAAGCATTTAAGGAAAACTGGATAGCACCACTTGGTCCAAATGTTAGTGGATTGGAAGAGGATATTTCCAAATATTTAAGACAGGATGGAAAAGAGAATATAGAAGTTGCTGCTTTAAGTTCCGGTACCACTGCGCTACATCTGGCTCTAATCTTATTGGGGGTGAAAGGCGGAGACGAAGTGTTGTGCCAGAGCATGACCTTTGCTGCTTCTGCAAATCCTATTGCATATCTTGGCGCCACTCCTGTTTTTGTTGATAGCGAAGAGGATACCCTCAATTTGTCGCCGAAATTTTTAAAAGATGCAATCAGAGATCGCATATCGAAAGGAAAAAAACCTAAGGCCATTATTGCGGTGCATTTGTATGGAATGCCTTATAAAGTAGATGAGATCCATGAAATTGCAGCACATTATGAAATTCCTGTTATCGAAGATAGTGCGGAAGCTCTAGGAAGCTCTTATAAAGGCATCAAGTGTGGGACTTTGGGAGAAATTTCAATTCTATCTTTTAACGGTAATAAGATCATCACGACCTCAGGAGGAGGTGCTTTAGTCACCAAAGACGAAAATTTAAAAAAGAAAGCGGTATTCCTGGCGACCCAGGCCCGAGACGAGGCGCCGCATTATCAGCATAGCCAAATTGGTTATAATTACAGGATGAGCAATATTTGTGCGGGTATAGGAAGAGGGCAAATGGAAGTACTGGACCAACGGGTGCAGGCAAGGAGGGAGATGAATACCTTTTACAGAAAAATATTCAACGATTTTGAAGTAGCAACTGTTCATAATGAGCCTGATAATGACTACTTTTGTAACCATTGGCTTACCGTAGTAAGCTTTAAAGATCATTCTGCTAATTATTCAGCAGAGGGTTTAAGAAGGCATATGGAAAAGGAAAATATTGAAAGCCGGCCCTTGTGGAAGCCAATGCATATGCAGCCTGTATTCTCAGATGCTCCTTATTATGGAGGGACAACTGCTGAAAGGCTATTTCAAAACGGCCTTTGTCTCCCTTCCGGATCTAATCTGTCTGAAGAAGACAAAGAGCGAATTTTAAAATCAATCCAACAGTATTTTAAATAGATATCCTGCTTAATGGGGAAGAAATTACATAGAACTTTAAGGAGCCTTACTGCCGATCCGGATAATTCACTTAATTTAAGAAATATAAAATACCTGCCCAGGTGGGTGGTGTTTTTAATAGATATAGGGTTAGTAGCAATTTCTTCTTTGTGCACCGCTTTTATTCTGCTGGATCTTACATCCAATGTTTACGGGTTAATCGATATGGCAGATAAGGGGGTTATTATCCTGCTTATCAATATATTCTTTTTTTATGTTTTTAAAACATATGCAGGGATTATACGCTACTCCTCTAATATAGATGCATTAAAATTGCTCCTGGCCACCCTAAGTTCCTTTTTTACGCTTCTCCTAATTAACCTGATTACATCCCTTGTTGTTAATCAGAAAGTCTTTCTTTTTGGTGCGTTGCTGATTAATCTATGGATATCTTTTTCTCTTCTCTTTTTATTCAGGCTGGCAGTGAAGCAGATTTATGAATATTTCAAATTTGTTCAGAAAGACGAAAAATTAATAAATGCCGTGATCCTTGGCGCTGATGAGAATGCTATCTCTATTGCAGGGGCACTTGATATTGAACACCCCAGGAGATTTAAAATTGTGGGATTTCTTTCAAACGAAAAACATAATAAAAGTATTCGGCTTTTGGATAAGCCGGTTTTAAAGTATGGAAAAAATGTCCATGAAGAGGCTAAATCCCTCAAGGCCGATGCGGTAGTTTTTTCCGAGAATAAATTTTCTGCGGAAGAAAAATTTAAAATAGTAGAAAATTGCCTGGAAAACGGACTTAGTGTTTATAACGCCCCGCTGGTTTCTACCTGGGGCGAGGATAAACCTATCGCCCAGAAAGTACAAAGTCTTCAGATTGAAGATTTACTGGACAGAGAACCCATTAACCTGGATGTTCAGAATAAAATAGATCAGCTAACCGGAAAGACTATTCTTGTGACCGGTGGGGCAGGGTCTATAGGAAGTGAAATCGTAAGGCAGGTGGCAGAATATAATCCGAAGCGACTTATAATTCTGGACCAGGCCGAAACTCCCTTACACAACATTCAGCTGGAAATAGAAGCTAAATTTCCTGATCTTGACTACAAATGTATAATTTGTGATGTAGGAAATTATAAGCGCTTGGAGCTTATGTTTATTAATAATAAAATTGATGTAATATATCATGCTGCTGCCTATAAACATGTGCCTTTAATGGAGCAGAATCCCCATGAGGCCGTCTTTGTAAATATTTCGGGAACAAAAAACCTGGCTGATCTGGCACTGAAATATAAAGCCGGCCATTTTGTTATGGTTTCTACAGATAAGGCAGTAAACCCTAGTAACGTAATGGGGGCTTCTAAGAGGGCTGCAGAAATGTATGTACAGTCGCTTTATCACAGTCAGTTAAGAGAAGGAACAGAAACAACCAAATTTATCACTACCCGGTTTGGCAATGTTCTGGGATCGAACGGATCGGTTGTTCCTCTCTTTAAAAAACAAATTGAAAAAGGTGGTCCGCTTACCATTACGCATCCCGGGATTATCCGGTATTTCATGACGATTCCCGAGGCCTGCCAGTTAGTTTTGGAAGCTGGTGCCATGGGAAAGGGAGGAGAGATCTTTGTTTTCGATATGGGAGAACCTGTGAAGATTATGGATTTGGCAATTAAAATGATTAAACTGGCCGGGTACGAACCTGATAAGCATATAAAAATTCGTATTACCGGACTTCGCCCTGGGGAAAAACTTTATGAAGAATTATTAAATGATGAGTGTAAAACACTGCCAACCCACCATAAAAAAATAATGATTGGTCAGGATGTGGTAAGAGATTTCGAACTCATCAGCAGCAAAATTGATGACATAATAAAATCTGCTAACAAATTAAAAAGTGAAAAGGTGGTTGCAAGATTAAAGGAACTTATCCCTGAATTTATAAGCAATAATTCCTCCTTTCAAAAGTTAGATAAAGTTGAAATCAATTCCGGAGCGAAATAGTTGTCTTAACACAATTTTATTTCCTATTGAATGGGAATAATCTATATCCTTTTATATTTGCATTTCCTGAAATTAAACTATGAAAAAAATTCTTTTCGCTTTAATTATTACGGCATTATTAGCGAGTTGTTCTACACGTGATGAAATTGTTTATTTCCAGAACTCTGAGAAGTTGGAAGGAATGGAAAATTTACTGGATTATGAACCAATAATTCAGCCTAATGATGTGCTATATATTAAGGTCTCTTCCCAAATACAGGAGGTGGTAGAACCATTTCAGAGAAACACTGGGAACCAGCAAGGTGGTGGAGGTCAAAATTCCTCTCTTTCCGGGTATGTTGTAGATCCCGATGGTTATATCCAATATCCGGTTTTAGGGCAAGTTCAGGTAGCGCAACAAAAGAGGGGAGAAGTGGAGCAAATGCTTCAGGCCAAAATTAGAAAATATGTAACCGATGCGGTTGTTAACGTACGTTTTATGAATTATACCGTTACAGTTTTAGGCGAGGTAAATGCCCGCGTGCCGGTTCAGGATGGGCGTATTTCTATGCCCCAGTTGCTGGCTGAGGCTGGTGGTATCCCTTACACAGGTAAGCGCGAGAATATAAAAATTATAAGAGAAGTGAATGGTGTGAAATCAGTAGGATACATCGATATGACAGATTCAGATATGTTCAATAGCCCCTATTATTATTTGAGGCAAAATGATATTGTGTATGTTGAACCAACATACAGGCAGGTTAAGTCTGCCGGGTTTTTTACAAGTTATCAGGGAATAATTTCTATAGGGACTACAATTATTAGTCTTTATTTACTTATAAATAGTCTTTAAGATTGATGGAAGAATTAGAGGATTATCAGGGAAATAGTCAGATCGAATCAACCTTTGATCTAAAGGCAGAGCTGTTTAAATATCTAACCCATTGGAAATGGCTACTGTTTGGATTACTCTTAGGAGGGCTTATCGCTTATCTTTATAACCGTTATACCATTCCTCAATATTATTCTGAATCTTCCATGATGATAGTGAAAGACGAGGATAAAAGTGTAATGAGTGCGATACCTTCAGGTAATAGTTCTATTTTGTCTCTGGAAAATTCAACATTGGCGAATCAAATTGTTACACTTAAATCAAAACAAATGGTGGCCAGTGTTGTGGATGAATTAGACCAAAATATCTCCTATTTTATTGAAGGCAATGTGATTACTGTAGAGGCTTATAAAAGTAGTCCTGTAGTGTTAGATTTTCAAACTCCCGACTCCATCCTTAATAATACCTCAAGAACTTTTTTAATTACCCCACAAGGTCAAAATAAATTTTTATTGCAGGATGAACAAGCAGCGTATTCTCAAGTACATCAAATAGGAGAGAATATAAAGCTGGACGGACTTGAATTTGCGGTTCAAAGAAGAGCTTCAAAAGATGATAATAAGGATTGGAGTAATCCAGTAATAGTTAAAATCATCCCTCTTAATGAGGTGGTGAGCAGGTACATTGCTGAGCTGGAAATAGGGCAAAAAGGAAAGGCGGAAGATATTTTGGCTTTAGGGGTTACACAGGAATCTCCGGAAAAATCTGAAGATTTTTTAAATACCCTGATGGAGAACTTCAATGAAGAAGGTGTAGCTGATAAAAGAGAGGTGGCTGAAAATACAACTGCATTTATACAGGAGCGACTGGAGATTATTACACAGGAACTTGATTCTGTAGAAGGGGGCATGGCAGATTTTAAGCGCGAAAATCAGGTTATGGATGTGGCTAGTGGAGCACAGGAATTCCGGGCGAGATATTCTTCAGCAGAGGAGGAGATTTTTAATGTGGAAACGCAGCTGGAATTAGTGAATTCAGTACAGGGACGCCTGCAACAGCAGGAGGAATATTCCTTGCTTCCTTCAGATATAGGGATAGAAGAAGCTGGAATTTCAGGGCAAATAGGGAATTATAATACTCTTATCCTTCAGAGAAATGATTTGTTAAGTACTGGGACTCCAGAAAATCCTGTGATCCAGCGAATAGATGAACAGTTAAGTTCAATCCGCAGTAACCTTCTTGGAAATATCCAAAATACTAAAGAATCTTTACAACTAAAGAGGAATGAATTAATTAAACGAGAGAGTACTGCCCAGGGACAATTTAGTAGTTTTCCCGGCCTTGAGAGAGGAATAAGAAGTATTGAGCGTCAGCAGCAAATTAAGGAGCAACTGTATTTGTTTCTCCTTCAGCGGCGGGAGGAAGCAGCCATATCTTTTGCCTCAACTTCTGCTGTTGCGCGGGTGGTGGACCCTGCTTTCACTTATGCCGATCCTGTAGATCCAAAACCCTGGCTTATACTAGTGGGGGGATTTGTAATTGGGCTGCTTATTCCAGTCCTTGTGATTTTTGTAAAGAATTTTCTTGACACCAAGGTACATCATAAAGGGGATTTGCAAAGTTTAATCCAAAGCGTTCCTTTTATTGGTGAAGTCCCCAGGATAAATATGGGACATCACGACGTTATAGAAGTTAATGACCGTTCCCCACTGGCGGAATCTTTCAGGATTTTGAGAACTAATATGGCATACCTTATTCAGGGGAAGAACAAGGATAGAGGGGAAATTATTTTTGTGACCTCCACCATTAAAGGTGAAGGAAAAACCTTTATTTCCTACAATTTGGGTCGAACATTTGCCAGTACAAAAAAGAAGGTGTTACTAATAGGTGCCGACATCCGGAATCCGAAATTACATAGGTATACCTCCAGCATGGTTTCAGATAAAGGTTTGTCAGATTATCTGTACGACTACGAAATTACAGAAGAAGATATTATTGTTGCCTCAAAGGAAGATGGATTACAAGTAGATGTGATCCTTTCGGGAGCTATTCCTCCTAATCCGGCCGAATTGTTTATGAACGACAGGATGAAGAAGTTGCTGGATTATGCTGCAGCCAATTACGATTATGTGATTGTAGATACAGCTCCTACCATGATTGTAACAGATACTCTTTTAATTAGTCCTCTGGCCGATACTACAATCTATGTGACCAGAGCCGAATATACCGAAAAGAAACTTCTGGAGTTTCCTAAAGAATTAAAAAAGCAGGGGAAATTAAAAGGCCTAGCTGTGTTACTGAATGATGTGGATTATTCCAAGTTTTCTTATGGCGCGAAGTATGGCTATGCGTATGGTTACGGATATGGTTATGGCCAGGAAGAAGAAAGCAAAATAAAAAGATTTTTCAAAAATCCCTTTTCTAAAAAACCTGATTAATTAAAAAGCACTTTACTATTTGCAATAACAGGTTTTATAAGTTCCATTCTTTTTTTTGGAAGCTTTAGCCCCTGTATCTTTACAAGATGCTCTATTCTATGGCAGTCACTGCTAATAAAATCTATTAATCCATGATCTAGTAAGATATTTGCCATTTTTTTAATGCCGGGTCCATAATGGCCGGAAAGGGATAACATATTTAATTGAAGTTTGCAGCCTCTGGATTTAACTTCTTCATATTGCTGAAGGTCTTTTGAATGATAAAAAGGATACCTCTCTGGATGAGCGAGAATTGGTTTTAATCCCTTATTCTGAATTTTAAATAAAATTTCATTCAGATTAATAGGAGGTTGAAAAAAGGACATTTCTACAAGAATGTGTTTTCCGCTTATAGAAAGAACAGTATCGGCTTCTAAAATATCCAGAAAGTGCTGGTCCATCATATATTCAGCCGCCGCCTTTAACTTCACATTCTCGGGAAGTTTTTCATTTAATTGTTCTAAAGCTTCCTTTATGGATTCTGGTGTGTTAGGATAATATTCTCCCATTACGTGAGGAGTGGCGACGAAAGAATTGATTCCAAATTCTCCAAACTTCTTAATAAGTTCCAGGCTTTCTTCTATGGAAGCAGATCCATCATCAATACCGGGAAGAAGGTGATTGTGAAAATCTGTAAATCCTTCCAGGTAATCTGCCAGATATTCTTTTTTTTGGAAAATTGAAAGCATAGGTTCTTTATTACTGCACAAAATTACATAATTTTGACCGCAACCTATTCCGTATAACGGAATTTTCAATTACTGTATGAAATTTCATCAAATTGTCTTAAATCTTCTTTTTTCCTTTTTTGTACTTCTTTCTTCTGCTCAAAATTTGGAATTCACTTTGGATATTAATGGTTTTGGCAATGCTTACACAACTGAAGAATCTCCATTCTGGTTGCACTCCAATAAAAGAGGACGAATAGATGAAACCGCAAATTTTTCTACCTGGGCCAATGGTAGCGCCAGGACATATTTTAATAATGATAGCTTTATGGAAGTGGGAATGGGATTACTGTTCCAGGATGGATACATAGATAGGCTACGATTTGATGAATCTTATATCCGGTTTCAAAATTCATGGCTAATAGCCACGGCAGGGAGGAAGCAGGAAAAGGAACTTTACAGAGGTCTTAGTGCCTCAAATGCAAATATTGCATGGTCCTTAAATTCAAGGCCTTTACTTGGTGTGAGAATAGAAACTGCAGAGCCAATTTTTTTTGTAAATGACCATGGCCTTGGCTTTACAGCTTCTTTTGCTGAATACATTATGGATGATGACCGATATGTAAAAGATACGAGAGTGCACCATAAAAGTTTTAATCTGGTTTATAAATCATCAGGTAATTTTCAGCTTTCGGCGGGATTACAGCAGTATGCACAATGGGCAGGTACTTCTCCTGAATATGGGAAACTCAATTCTAGTTTTAAAGATTACTTAAACGTCTTTTTGGGTTTGAAAGACGATGTGGATGGCAGGGAAGAAAATGCTGCTGGAAACCAAATTGGTGTTTATGAAGTAAAATTAAACACAGAAATTAATGATTATAAAATTGAACTGATCTATAATCATCTTTTTGAAGATGGCTCAGGGAGAATGCTTTATAACACTCCCGATGGCAGGTACGGAATTTATGTTGAAGATATGTATATGTTATCTGAAAATTCCTGGATCAAAGCAATAATGTACGAGCTTTATTACACCATGGACCAGAGTGAAGGGAGTGGAACCACTGATGGAGAAGATAATTACTTTGTTCATAATCTTTATAAATCAGGATGGACTTATGAGAATAAAGTTATAGGTGTGCCTTTTATTACAATGAATGAAGAAAGAACAAGAGTATATAATAATACCCTCATTGCTCATCATCTTGCTTTCACAGGGGTGGCTTTTAATGAATATCTCTATAAATTTATGGCTAGCTACCGATCCAATTATGGTTATAAAGGGAATGATGTTTTAGATAACACTATTCTCTCCACTTTCCTCGATGCTGAAGTTTATAACTCTGATAATTTTATTATTGACATCCAACTGGGAGCCGATTTTATTTCGGACGCTCCTACTAATCTTGGAGCAGGCGTAAAGCTTTCCAAAAAGTTATATTAAACGGCTTTTTCCCGGGGATTGGCATCTTCAATTTTTTCTTCAGCCCATTCCTTTTCCTCTTCTTCTGCCTTTGGTTCTTCCTGAATAATCTCGGCCCGCGGCTCATAGTTCAGTTTAATGTACATGGGAAAATGGTCAGAGCCTATATTCCTTTCACTGGCGATATCTATTAAAGTAAAATCAGTACTATGGAATACATGGTCCAGGGGCCAGCGTAAAAGCTTGTAATCTGCATGAAAAGTATTGAAAAAACCTCTCCCTACCCTTGGGTCGAGTAATCCGCTCATTTTTTTAAACAACCTGGTGGTTCTGGACCAGGCTACATCATTTAAATCTCCAAATACAACAACAGGTTCCTTGTCTACCCTAATGTCCCTCCCAAGCATAAGCAGCTCAGCATCGCGGTTTGTGGAAGTATCAGCTTCTGTTGGGCTGGGTGGCATTGGGTGCAGGCAGTGAAAACGTATTCTACGCTTATTCCTGAGCCTTAAATAACCATCAATAGAAGGAATATCATCCTGAACAATAAACCTTACCCTTTCTTCTTCCAGCTTCAGTTTAGAGTACAAGTGCATTCCGTAGAGGTTATCCTGCGGAACTTTTACAGTGTATGGGTAATCTTCTTCCAAAATACTCAGCTCCTTTTCCCACTTTTTATCAGATTCCAGCGTGAGCAGGATATCAGGATCCCGTTCTCTAACCAATTTTAAAAGTTCCTCATACTTCTTATTTGGAGTAAGTACATTGCTCACCAGTATAGACAGTGTGGCATCGGGATCATCTCCCGCAAACTCCAGGACATCTTTTTTTGCCATTGGTGTAAAAGGAAAAATCTTTTTCAGCTGGTAAAACAGGCTCAGACATAATATAGAAACAGCTATATAATGCCAGGTTTCTTCAAATGAGTAGTAAAAAAGCGAGAAAATAATAACTACAAACATTAGGAAGCTGAATTGCACCCGGGGAAAATCAAATCCCCTAATCCACCACTGATCAAATCTTGTGAGTGATGCTAACGTTGGGATGATCATTAAAAAAGAGAAGAATAAAAGGACAATTTCTGTTATTCTCATGGGGAATTTTTATTTTGAGCCGGCATAAACCCATCTATAATGGGATTTAACCTAATAGTTAATTTATTTGAGATACTAAAAAATTTTAATTTTCAATTAGATTTATATAATTCCATGGAATGCCTGCCTTCATCAAAAAGAAGATTATCAATATTTTTCATCGAGGCTAAATAATAGTAAAAATAGCTGCTGCACCGTTCAAATATATATTAATAAGAAAAAACAGGCTCAAATTTCTCTGTAAAACTTTGCCTAAAACATCTATTGAGCTTTGACATCTTAAGAATGCTTGAGAAATCTAAAATTATACAATTTTCCTCCATCAGCCCGGAATCTTTAATAATATGCTTTTTCCTGCCTATCTTTAATAATCATTGCCACTAACTCACAATAGTTGGTCAGCGAGTAAAGATCCATTATGATTTTAAATCTCATTTGTTTTTCAAAGTTCCTTCTAATCCTCAATTTTTTAAAGCTTTTAAGAAAAGAATAACGTTGCTGAGTTCAACTGAAATTGCTTTTTTAATTTTTATTCAGCCTTCCTATCAATTATATTCAGAAGAGCCGGATACAATTCCGTCAGGTTTTCCGTTTCTTGTTTGAAAAGTTCTTAGAGACAAAAATGGTATTAACAAAATATTAGAATATCTCTGGATAATTGTTTTTCATCTTCTGTACAAAATGCATTACTTTTAGGATATGAAGAAGAAAAATGAATTGGAAAGAAGGGGGTTCGTTTTCAAAAAATATGAAGAACCGTCTAAGACCCCTTTTGAAAAGCTTTTTGAGATTTTCAAAGAATTGATCACCCACACTTCGGGAGATTTAGATGAAGCCTTAGACTGGCTGGAACAGCTGGACAAAGAATATGATCTTACCGATGATGACTACACTCTTGATGACTTTATAGAAGACCTGAAGAAAAAAGGCTATATAAGGGAAGAAATAGACCCTGAGGAAGGCGGCGGTATGGTAATTACTGCAAAAACCGAACGGGCTATTAGGCAGCAGGCCCTGGACCAGATATTTGGGAAACTGAAAAAAGGAACATCAGGAAACCATCGCACCAATCAGATAGGCAGGGGAGATGAACATACAGGAGATTTCAGGGCCTATCAGTTTGGGGATTCCCTGGACAGTATTTCTATGACCGAAAGCTTGCGCAATGCCCAGATCAACAATGGCCCGGGAGATTTTAACATGACGCAGGATGACCTTGTGGTGGAGGAAACGCACTACAAATCCCAGATGAGCACAGTTCTCATGATCGATATCAGCCACAGTATGATCCTTTATGGAGAAGACAGGATTACTCCTGCTAAAAAAGTAGCTATGGCTTTAGCTGAACTTATTACCACCAGGTATCCCAAAGATACCCTGGATATCCTTGTTTTCGGGAATGACGCATGGCCAATATCCATTGCAGATTTACCGTATTTAAAAGTTGGCCCTTACCACACTAATACCGTGGCGGGTTTACAGTTGGCCATGGATCTCCTGCGAAGAAAGAGGAATACCAATAAGCAGATTTTTATGATTACAGATGGTAAACCCAGCTGTATCAGGGAAAGAGACGGTTCTTATTACAAGAACAGCATGGGGCTGGATCCTTATATTGTAGACAAATGTTATAATGCTGCCCGCCAGGCAAGAAAACTGCATGTACCAATCACCACATTTATGATCGCGCAGGATCCTTATCTCACACAGTTTGTGCGTGAATTCACAAATGCTAATCAGGGTAAGGCGTTTTACACCGGATTAAAAGGTCTTGGGGAAATGATCTTTGAAGATTACGAAGCCAATCGCAAAAAAAGAATAAGAGGTTAAACTCAAAAAAACTAGCATGAAAATTGAAAATATTAAAACACTCGGTGCTTTAAAAAATGCCGGGTATAAAAGTAAAAGCATAAAGGAAGAGCTTCGGCAAAATCTTATAGCGAAAATAAAAAATGACGAATCGGCGTTTGAAGGAATTCACGGTTATTCCAACACTGTAATTCCGGAATTGGAACGAGCAATCCTTTCCAAACATAATATAAATCTTTTGGGTCTCCGTGGACAGGCAAAAACACGCCTTGCCAGGTTAATGGTAAACCTGCTGGATGAGTATATTCCTGTGGTAGAGGGTTCAGAAATTAATGATGATCCATTAAATCCTGTTTCCCGTTACGCCAAAGAACTAATTAAAGAAAAAGGTGGGGAAACTCCGGTTAGCTGGATACATAGAGAAGAAAGGTTTTATGAGAAACTGGCCACGCCAGATGTTACAGTTGCCGACCTTATTGGAGATGTAGACCCTATTAAAGCCGCAAATTTAAAACTGAGTTATGCTGATGACCGGGTAATCCATTTCGGGATGATTCCCCGCGCTAACCGCAGTATTTTTGTGATAAATGAACTGCCCGATCTACAGGCGCGAATCCAGGTGGCTTTATTCAATATCCTGCAGGAGGGAGATATTCAAATTAGAGGTTTTAAGCTTAGGCTTCCGTTAGACCTTCAGTTTGTATTTACCGCGAACCCTGAGGATTATACCAACCGGGGAAGTATCGTTACCCCGCTTAAAGACAGGATTGGCTCTCAAATTCTAACGCATTATCCTGAAACTATCGAAATCGCCAAGACTATTACCCAGCAGGAAGCAAAACTGGATAGCAGGCAGGCAGAGCTTGTTTATGTGCCGGAACTGGCAAAAGACCTGTTGGAGCAAATTAGTTTTGAGGCTCGTGAAAGTGAATTTATAGATGAAAAAAGTGGAATTAGTGCCCGTATGAGTATTACCGCTTATGAAAATTTACTGAGCGCGGCAGAAAGGCGTAGCCTGAAAGCCGGAGATAAGGAAACGCTGCTGAGGTTTGGTGATTTCCTTGGAGTGATTCCAGCGATTACCGGTAAAGTAGAACTGGTTTATGAAGGAGAGCAGGAAGGCGCCGCGACCGTGGCTATGGAGCTTATTGGAGATGCGGTGAAAACCCTGTTTCCTGAATATTTTCCGAAGATTGAAAAACTTCAGAAAGCAGAAGATAAAAGTCCGTATGATGATCTGGTGGAATGGTTTTTTGAGCAAAGCGGATTTGAATTGCCCGATGACCTTTCTGATAAGGAATACAAAGAAAAACTTGATTCCATAAAACCGCTAAACGATCTTATAAAAAAATATCAGCCTGAACTAGGTAAAGAAGAGAGCTACTTCTATAAAGAGTTTTTGTTGTGGGGACTGGTGGAATACAAAAAGCTGAGCAAACACCGTTTTTCTCAGGGCGTGCAGTTTAAAGATCTCTACGGAAGCTATATTAGTGGTCTATAATTATTTATTCCGAATAAATTAATAAATACCTGATCTCATTGCAGATCAGGTATTTTATTTTAAAAGAAATGAGAAATTCATAATTACGAATAGAAATGTTCGCTTTTGTTTTTTTTTACATTTAAAATTATATAATTTTATCAGCAGTTTAGCCAAAATAATGCGAACATTAAAAGCACATAGTAATTTGTCAATTTTCACCGCAATTTCTGCACACGGTATTATTACTATGATTATTACTGGCATTACCCCTTTGGGGTAATTTGTATACAAACTTCCGTCCGTACCTGTACCTGGTAATTTTAAATTCAATTATTCCACAATAAATCAATATTCAAACATGAATATCCTAAAATTTGGAGGTTCTTCTTTAGCATCTCCCGACCGTATTAAATTAGTAGCTGAAACTGTTCAGGAACATTTAAAAAACGATTCAACAATTGCCGTTTTCTCTGCTTTTGGTGGCGTTACCAACGATCTTTTACTTATGGCCGAACTGGCTTCTGCTGAAGATGATTCCTATAAAGAAATACTCTCAAAAAATGAAAAAAGGCATCTGGAAGCCGTTAAGGAATTAATTCCCGTACAATCCCAAAGTGCCATTCTCAGTAGAATAAAAACGGAGTTTAATCGTCTGGAAACATTATATGAAGGTGTTTATCTTTTGAACGAACTTTCCAATAAAACCCGCCATGTAGTTTCAGGCTTTGGCGAAATACTTTCTTCTCTCATTATTGCAGAATATTTTAGAAGCCTGGAGATTAATGTTGGATTTGCAGATTCCAGGGAAATTGTAGTATGCCGGAATATGAATGAAAAAGTCCAGGTAAACTATGAGGAAACCTACGCCAATATTAAAAATTACTTTCAAAATGCTCAGAATGATCTTTATGTAGTCCCCGGCTTTGTAGCTAAAACCAGTCAGGGAGTTCCAAGTACCCTTGGGCGTGGAGGTTCAGATTTTACTGCGGCAATATTTGCCGGTGCTTTGGAGGCGGAAGAGGTTTTAATTTATACCGATGTGAACGGAATGTACACCGCCAACCCAAGCCTGGTTCCGCAGGCATATCCGCTAAAGAACATTTCTTACGAAGAAGCGATGGAGCTTTCGCATTTTGGCGCCAAGGTTTTATATCCGCCTACTTTGCAGCCACTATTGGATAAACAGATTAGAATCCATATAAAGAATACTTTTAAACCGGGGGAAGAAGGGACAGTAATCTCCAGGTCCAGCAAAGAAAATTTCCGCTGGGTTACCGGGATCACTCATATAGATTCCATAAAATTACTGAATATCGAAGGATCTGGAATGGTTGGAATTCCCGGTTTTTCCAAGCGTTTCTTTGAGGTCCTGTTCCAGGAAAACATCAATGTGGTGCTAATAACCCAGGCATCTTCAGAGCATAGTATCTGTATCGCTGTTAAAGATGACGAGGCCGAAGCTGCCAAAGAAGCTCTTGATGAAGCTTTTGAAGCTGAAATTGAGCATAAAAAAATAAAACCTGTTCAAATTGAAGAGAATGTGGCCATTATCGCCCTTGTAGGAGATAGTATGAAGAGCCACCACGGGCTTAGCGGCAAAATGTTCAGTGCCTTGGGGAACAACAATATCAATATTCGGGCTATCGCCCAGGGGTCTTCAGAAAGGAATATTTCTGCCGTTATTGCTAAAAAGGATGTCAAAAAAGCGCTCAATACCTTGCACGAGCAATTCTTTGAGGTGCCTTCCAAAGAGCTGAACCTTTTTATTACCGGCGTGGGGAATGTTGGAAGTAAATTACTCGCCCAGCTTAAAAAGCAGGAAAAGTATCTGCTGGAAAAACTTAGGCTGAAGGTACGCGTGCTCGGCCTTTCCAATTCCAGGAAAATGTATTTTGATGAAGAAGGCATAGACCTGGAAAATTGGCAGGAATTGTTGGAAAATGGAGAACAAGCCAATAAACAGCAATTTTTTGATAAGGTGAACAACCTGAATTTGCGCAACAGTATTTTTGTAGACAATACTGCCAGTGCCGAGATTGCCGGTTGGTATAAAGAATATTTGGCAAATTCCATCTCGGTGGTTACCTGCAATAAAATTGCCTGTGCAGATGATTTTGTCAATTATCAGCAACTTCAAAACCTGGCCAGGGAATACGGCGCATCTTTTTTATATGAAACCAATGTGGGCGCAGGCCTGCCAATTATAGACACTTTAAAGAACCTGGTGGCATCGGGAGACCGTATTCAGAAAATACAGGCAGTGTTATCAGGTAGTCTTAATTTTGTGTTCAACACCTATAAAGCAAAAGATCCTTTTTATAAAACTGTTGAAATGGCCATGAAAGAAGGCTATACCGAACCAGATCCCAAAATAGACCTTAGCGGGGTAGATGTGGCCAGAAAAATCCTCATCCTGGCCAGGGAAAGCGGACTCAAAATGGAACTTGAAGATATAGAACGAGAAGATTTCCTTTCTGAAGAAAGCCTGAATTCTGAAACTAACGAGGAGTTTTTTGAATTGCTGAAGCAGGATGAGCCTAAATTCCAGGAAATATACAACAGTGCTGAAGAAAATAATGCTCAGCTCAAGTACGTGGCCCAACTGGAGGGTGGAAAGGCTAAAGTTGGCTTGCAGGAAGTAGGGGCAGATCACCCGTTTTACAACCTTAGCGGGAGTGATAATATCGTATTGTTTTTTACCGATCGCTACAGTGAGCAGCCACTTATAGTAAAAGGTGCCGGTGCCGGCGCAGATGTAACGGCTTCAGGTATTTTTGCCGACGTGATACGAATTGGGAAAAAATAACTTTTATGAACCAGATAAAAATATTTTCTCCAGCAACAGTCGCAAATTTGTCCTGTGGTTTTGACGTGTTAGGTTGCTGCCTTGATAATGTTGGGGATGAAATGATCATTAGTGAAAACAGCCTTCAGGAAGTAAGGATTACAAGTATTACCGGCCAGGATCTGCCTTTGGAAACCGACAAGAACGTAGCCGGAGTGGCTGCCAAAGCCTTTCTTGCTGACCTGGGGAATTCCCAGGGTTTTGACATCGAAATTGATAAGAAAATAAAGGCCGGGAGCGGGATTGGCAGTAGCGCTGCCAGTGCTGCCGGGGCGGTTTTCGCGATAAATAAACTGTTGGGAGAACCCCTTAGCGTGTCTGAGCTTATTCCTTTTGCGATGGAAGGTGAAAGGCTGGCGAGCGGCAATGCCCATGCCGATAATGTGGCGCCCGCGCTTCTGGGCGGCTTCAGCCTTGTGAGAAGTTACGAGCCGCTTGAAGTTTTAAGCCTGCCTACGCCAGAAGAACTGCGAGTGGTGGTACTTCATCCTTTAATTGAGATTAAAACCAAAGATTCCAGGGCTATCCTCAGGCAAAGCGTGAGCCTGAAAAAAGCCATCACTCAGTGGGGAAATTTAGGCGCCCTGGTAAGTGCGCTTTATACCAGTAATTATGATCTTTTTGGCAGAAGCCTTCAGGATGAAATTGTAGAACCGGTGCGGTCTATTCTTATTCCCTATTTTGATGAGCTGAAGAAGATTGCTGCTGAAAATGCTGCCCTGGGATTTGGTATTTCAGGTTCCGGGCCTTCAGTTTATGCCATGTGCAGGGGAGATGAAAATGCTGAAAAAGTGAAGTCCGCCATAAAGGAGTTTTACAAATCCAAAGCCATAGATTTCGAATTACACCTCTCCGGAATTAACAAGGAGGGAATAAAAATATTATCATGAATTACTTCAGTTTAAATAACAGGGAGCACCTGTCAAATTTTGAAAAAGCGGTCGTTAGAGGACTTGCTCCAGATAAAGGGCTTTATTTTCCGGAGAAAATTGAGAAATTACCACAAAGTTTTTTTGATGAAATTCAGGCTCTGGATAAAACAGAAATTGGGTTTGAGGCGATCAAAAATTATGTTGGAGAAGAAATTCCGGAAAGCAGATTGAAAGACATCATAGCGGAAACCCTGGATTTTGATTTTCCTGTGGTTCCGGTAGAAGACAGTGTTAGTAGCCTGGAACTTTTCCATGGGCCCACACTTGCTTTTAAAGATGTAGGAGCGCGCTTTATGGCGGGCAGCCTTGGGTATTTTGTTGAAAAAGGCAAAATTGAGAAGCTTACGGTTCTTGTGGCAACTTCCGGCGATACCGGCGGTGCTGTGGCCAGTGGATTTCTTGGAGTGGATGGGATTGATGTAGTGATTCTGTACCCTAAAGGAAAAGTTAGCGAAATTCAGGAAAAACAACTTACAACTCTGGGCGAAAATGTTACGGCTTTAGAAGTAGAAGGCGCTTTTGACCAATGCCAGGATATGGTGAAGAAAGCCTTTCTGGATGATGAAATTCAGCAGAAAAGGCAGCTTACTTCTGCAAATTCCATTAACGTGGCGCGCTGGCTTCCGCAAATGTTTTATTATTTTCTGGCTTATAAACAACTGAAGTATAAAGGTCAAAAACTGGTTTTTTCGGTGCCAAGTGGGAATTTCGGAAATATTTGCGCAGGAATGCTGGCGCGGGAAATGGGCTTGCCCATAGACCATTTTGTGGCCTCTAATAATGCCAACAATGTAGTTACGCGTTATCTTGAAAATGGTAAATATGAACCTAGAGGTAGTGTCCAGACGATTTCCAACGCAATGGATGTGGGCAGCCCCAGTAATTTTGTAAGGGTGCTGGAATTATTTGAAAACCAATTCGGAAACCTGAAAAAATACCTTTCTTCTTATAGTTTTGATGATCTGGCCACTAAAATGGCCATTAAAGAAGTTTACGATACAACAGGCTATACCATGGATCCCCATGGTGCGGTTGGATACCTGGGATTAAAGGAATTTTTAAAAAATCATCCGCAATATTATGGGGTATTTCTGGAAACGGCTCATCCTGTAAAATTTCTTGACACTGTAGAAGAGGTGATAGCTCAAAAAGTTCCGGTTCCAGCACTTATAGAAGGTATTTTGGATAAAAAGAAAAAAGCTCATCAAATTAATAATTATGATGAGCTAAAGAGTTATTTGCTGAAGTGATTTTAAACCTCACAGATTTTCAAAATTTGTGAGGTTGTAATAATACTAATGATAAGCCTTTTAGAGGTGCATTTTCGCGGTTCTTGAAATCATTTTTTGTTATTGTGCCTGTGTAACACGCTCCAAGGTTAATTCATCCGCACAATATTCTAAAGGCCCGCAAGGATCAAAATCAAATAGCAATTCTTCGTCTTCAACTGAAAAATCAAAGCTCCATTCTACATCTTCCTGAATTAAGCTCAGGTCATCAAGGCTTACAAATTGCGAGGCTTCAGTGTTAGAATTCCATTGATCATAAATTAAATTCATGCGATCACCTTCAGTAGTAAAATTTCCTTTCATTTGCACATTATAACCTTGAATAGCGTTGTTGCTGATGTCTCTTAAGAAGGTGTGACTTTCAAAAGTGCCATCACTAAAAAATTCGAACTGCAGTACATATTCATAATCTCCATCTTCCAGGTCTGGATAATCTTCATTGTTTATTTCATAAGAAGTTTCCCAAACTCCAGGTACTTCCTCGTTATTGGGCATTCCGGTGTCATCATCATTAGAGCAGGACAATAGTACAAGAATGGTGATTAGGCTGAGCAATCTTTTCATAATTTTATTTTTAGTATTCTCTTAGTAGATACTGTGAATCCAAAAAGGTTGCGTTATGTTTATCAATATTTAGCAGGTGCTCCTTCCTCCGGAAGCGTCTTCTCAATAAATTCACGAATGTCTTCATTGGCATTTTTAAGGTCTTCACTGCGGAGGTACATCATATGACCGCTGCGGTAGCCTTTAAAATGCAGCCTGTCTTTCATTTTACCGCTTGGGTCCAGTTGCCACAGGGAGTATTTCGCGTTGAAATAGGTGGTGGCGCCATCAAAATACCCAGACTGGATCATCACATCGAGATTTGGGTTTTGGGCCATGGCTGCTCTTAAATTTTCGCCGCTGTTGTTAGCGCTCCTGTCCCAGGGATGCACCGGGCCAAACATGAAGTATTTCAAATCGGTTTTAAAGTTGAGCTCTTCCCTTAAATAATGGTTAATCGCGGGAGTGAATGAATGCAGCCAGGAAGTAAGTTCAGCATTATAATCCGGAGAATCCCCTGCTTCCTTTTCATCCAGGCCTAAATACCTGGAATCCAGCCTGCCGATCGTGTAGCCGGAAGAATTGCGCAGCAATTCTTTCCAGAAGTATCTTATTGGCACCTCAAGATTATTCTGAAGGATCACTTCTTCTGAAATACCCGAGTAATAGGCCATTTTTTCAGCAATTTCCTGTCGGCTGGATTCTTCAGCAAAGCCACCTTTCACCAGCATCGGCAGAACTTCATTAACAGCGTATTTTTCCACTTCAGGCAATAATTCTTCCAGGTCTTTATTCTGAAGTTCTTCAGGCAAGGCCTTATGATACCAGGCTGCCGCGGTAAAATAGGGGAGGCGGTTGGCAATCTCTACCGGTCCATCCCTTTCTATACCAAGTTCTGTGGGAGATACGAGTATAACTCCGTTCAGGTACATCCACTGGCTGCTCTGCAATTCCAGCGCCAGCCCGGAAACCCTGGTGGTACCGTAACTTTCTCCAATAAGATATTTTGGAGAAAGCCAGCGGCTGTTCCGGGTAACAAAGGTGTTAATCCATTCTGCGAGGTAAGAAATATCAGCATTTACCCCAAAGAACTTTTCGCGGTCCACTTTTCCTTCAGCATCTGGAATTGGCCGGGAATACCCTGTGTTGACGGGATTAACATAAACAATGTCTGCCACGTCCAAGATTGAATACGGGTTCTCTTTAATTCCGTAAGGCTGTACGGGAAAACCTTCATCATCAATTTTCAAAATTCTCGGGCCGGTATAGGCGATATGCATCCAAACCGAAGCGGAGCCCGGGCCGCCGTTAAAGGAAATAGCCAAAGGGCGATTTTCAGGATTCTTAATATCACTTCTTTTGTAGTAGGTGTAATACAGGCTGGCAATTGGCTCACCATCTTTATTCCATACAGGTTGCATTCCCGTTGTGGCCGAATAATTGATGTTTTGCCCTTTTATTTTAACCGAATGTTGTGTAACTACAGTGGTGTCTACAGGCACCTCGATTTTCTGTGCATAAGATGAAAAAATGATAAATAGCAGAAACAGGCTGGAGATATATTTCATTTAAATAATTTTGAAATTGAATCGAAAAATACTTCTTATTAAAGAAAACCACAAGGGCGGAGGCTTTTTGAGCTATTTGCGGTTATTTAAATTTTCATCTTTAAAAACAATAATATAACTCAAAACGATTCCGCCTGCAGCAGCCAGCAAAAACAGAAGAATGGCAAGGCCCGGATACCCGAAAATGGTAAAACTTGAAGGTACCTGCATGAGCATGGCAGCGCCAATAATGGTGGCGGCAATAATGAGGCCGAGGGTAATACGGTTGGCCACTTTTTGAAAACCATCGGTTACACGCTTTTCATCAATAGCGTCTATTTGTATTTTTAATTCGTTATTTGCCAGGTTTTCTGAAATCTTGTTCAGGCGTTCCGGCATGTTTTCAGTAAGCTTTTTTGATTCCAGAAGCATCGAAAAGAAGTTTTCCGGCTTCAGCTCTTCATAGGCTTTTTTACGCATTATCTTCTGCACATGCTGTTGTATGGCCTTTTTTAAATCGAAATCAGGATCAAGAATAGCAACCAGCTGGTCCATATTCAGTAAAATTTTTCCCAGGATATTGATTTCCACGGGAAGATGAATTCCACATTCGGCCGCAAGCCTGTTCAGCTGAATAAGCAACCTGCCGGTCTGCATATCCCTGGCGGTGCTGTGTTCACTATCCATTATTAAGTCGCTGATGGTCTTTTGAAAAATATCTATCCTGGCCAAATCATCATATTTGCTCATCCTAAGCAGGATTTTAGCAGTTTCAGAACCATTGGTGGTACTTATGGAAATGAGTAGCTGCAGGATGTATTCCTGCAGTTGCGGCGTGAATTTGGCAACCATCCCAAGGTCGATAAGCGCAATTTTATCGTCGCTGGTAAACTGCACATTCCCGGGATGCGGATCTGCATGTACAAAACCATCATTAATGATTTGCTGCAGGTAAGCCTGTACCAGTTCATCTGCAAGCGGACTGTAATCTACTTCCAGCTGTTTTAGAGGGGAAAGCTTTGTGATTTTTTTGCCCTCGATAAATTCCATGGAAAGCACTTTCCCTGAACAGTAGTCGTTTATGGGCTGCGGCACCACCAGCTGCTTATATTTGCTGAGGTTGTTTCCCAAGGTTTCCAGGTTTTTTGCTTCCCTGGTATAATCCAGTTCCTGCAACAGAATATGCCTTAGTTCTTCCAGCACCTGGTCGAAGGAATATTTTTTGGCGGTTTGGGTATGTTTTACGGCAAGATCTGCCAGTTCCCTTAAGGTGTCCAGGTCTTCCAGGAATTTTAACCGGATTCCCGGGCGCTGCACTTTTACAGCCACGGGCTGGCCAGATCTTAAGGTAGCATAATGTACCTGGCCAATGGAAGCACTGGCTAGAGGTTTTTCTTCAAAAGAATTAAAAGCTTTGGAAATTCGCGTTCCCAGCTCTTCTTCTACAATTTTATGCACTTCTTCATAAGGGATAGGAGGTACATCGTCCTGAAGGCTGGCCAGTTCCTGAAGGTATGCATCGGGTAAAAGATCTGGACGCGTAGAAAGTAATTGACCAAGTTTTATGTAGGTTGGCCCCATTTTTTTAAGATCTTCCACCAGTTCTTCCGGGCTTTGATCAAAATTATCTTCATGGTTTTCCTCATTGCCTTCCATCATTTGTGAAGCCGTACTGCGGAAGAGGTCACTGTGCCAGTACTTCAGCATAAAGCTTATAAATTTCTGGTAACGGTGCATATTGTTAGGTAGAACAGACATGTATTGAATTCAGTTAAGGGCTGTAATTTTTTTGAAAACAATATACAAATTAGCCCATTTACAGAACGCCAGGCGCCCCCAATTTTTAACAATTGTTTAAATTAATAGGAAAGCATTTTATTGATATGGTTAATATTTCCCGGATTGCCAAAAACGTAAAGTAAATCGTCCTGCATAATAACAGTAGATGGCGAAATCTCTGTTAAATACTTATTCTCTCTTTTTATTGCCAGAACAGTTACCCGGTAATTTTTGCCCATACCGGATTCTTCAATGCTCTTGCCTACAATATTTTTATTGTTTTGCTTTACGCTTAGAGTGGCAATTTCCTTATTGGGAATATTGAGGTGCTGCAAATTGGGATTGTGTGGTTTGCCCTTAATGGCTGTAAGCATTGCATAATCTGAAGAGCGAATACTGTCTGTAAACTCCTGGATTTCATCAAAAGGAACAAGATATTTTTTAAGCACCCTGGTAAAGATTTCAATAGAGGTTTCAAACTCTTCCGGAATAACTTCATCTGCGCCCAATCTAATATTTTCTTCAATTTCTTTTACGTAACGCGTTCTTACAATAATAAAAGCGGTTTGTGTGAAAAGCCGTATACTGCTTACAATTTTTTTAGTGGCATTGGGATCTGAAATAGCAATTACCACCACCCGTGCTTCCTGAACATGAATATGTTTTAAAATAGTGGGATTGGTGGCATCCCCAAAAACCACCGGTTCTCCCTTGGCTTTCGCTTTTTCAATAGATTCCGGTTCCATGTCTACAATAACATAAGGAATATTGGCGTTTTTTGCCGCTTTGGCAATGTTGCCACCATTTATTCCGTAACCGATGATTACCAGGTGGTCCTGAAGGTTTTCCTGTGGCACTTCCTCTTTTTCCGCTGTTTTTCTCATGGCGTTCAGTCTTTTCCTTACTGCGGAAGAGATTGGCGCCTGTAATAAAGCGTAGGTTAGTTTTGTAGAATATGAAATTAGGAAGGGGGTTAGCCCCATGCTTATTATGGAAATTGCAAGGAAATACTGGTAGATGCTCTGCGGAATTATTCCGTTGTCCCGTCCCACTCCCGAAAGTAGCAGTGAAAATTCCCCCACCTGGAACAGGCTGAAGACGGTCATAAAGATAGTTCGTGGCTTATATTTCAAAATAAAGGTGGTAATTCCCACTACGATCATCTTCAGCAAAACCACGCCCAGCACGAGCAACAAAATGTATAAAATGTTCTGAAAAAAGAAATTCAGATTTAAAAGTGTTCCGACGGAAATAAAGAAAAAGCTGATAAAGATTTCCCTGAAGGGCAATACATTGGCCGTAGCCTGGTGGCTGTAATCGCTTTCAGAAATGATAAGCCCCGCGAAAAAGGCTCCCAGGGCCAGCGATAGGCCCACCGAAAAAGTGAGCCAGGCAATGGCAAAACAAAAAACCACCACGGTAAGAATAAACAACTCCTGATTTTTGGTTTTTACCACCCATTTAAAAACCCTTGGCACTACGTATTTTGCCAGTAGGAAAATTACAATTCCCACTAAAATTACTTTGCCTGTAAGGATGCCTACCGTTTCTAAAATATTCTTTGACTTACCGGCCAGGAGCGGGGTAAAAAGCATCATGGGAACCACTACAATATCCTGGAAAATCAGGATGGCCACAGCAATTCGCCCATGCGGCGCGGTAATTTCCCCTTTTTCCTGCAGTAATTTCAGCACAATGGCGGTGCTACTTAGAGAGAACAGGAATCCCAGGAAGATGGAAGAATTTAAAGGAAGGCCAAAAAACATCGCCACCAGGGTGGTAAACAAAATGGTTCCTGCCACCTGTAAACCACCTCCTAAGATCACGGTTCTTTTAATGGAAGCGAGACCTTTTAACGAAAGTTCTATTCCAATTACAAAAAGCAGGAAAATAATACCTATTTCTGATAACAGTTCTACCTCATGGCTGGAACTAATTAAATTGAATGCGTGGGGGCCGGCGATAATTCCCGCTAATAGAAATCCCAGGATAGAGGGAACTCTTATCTTTTGGAAAGCAAGAATTATAAGGATTGATAATCCCAGAATTACTACAATATCCTGTAAAATAGGAATTTCCATCAGGCAGTGTAAGGTCTAAAGTTGGTTAGTAAAAATCTTCAATTTAGGAGAAATACATTGATAAATAAAATAAAAAAGCGATAGTGAATACTACCGCTTTTTCATAAAATTCTAATCCGTATTTCTAAGATTTCAACCAGGCATGGCGCAATTCAATTTGTTCGCTACTGGCATTAGGAATTTCAGTCAGTCGCATTCCGGGCGCTTTAGCGGCTGCAATTGGGCCTTCAAGAACAACGTCTTCCCCATTTCGGGTAACTTTAACCTGAATTTGTTCACCTTCAGCCCACTCCTGCGAAGCCATAATAAGATCGTAAATATACTCGCGGGTATAAGCCACTCCGTTTATTTCCCTTATTACGTCTCCACCCTGTAGGCCTAATTCGGTAAAAAAGGTGTTCAGTTCAATATCATTTCTTACCAGGATATTTCCGGAAGCATTTACGGTGATGTAAGGAGTAGATTGATCTTTTAGCAGGTAATCTACCGGCACCTGATCTTCCCTTAGCTCCAGGCCAACTTTTTCAAAAAACTGGTCGTAAGGGATTGGAGTGGTCCCGCTAACATAGGTGTCGAAAAACTCCTGGATTTCCGGATAAGTAAGCTCTACAATTACGGGAATTAATTCCTCGTCTTCAAAAGGCTTGTTTTTGCCATATCTTTCAGTAAGTTTTTTCATTAAATCCAGCACTCCCATACGGCCTTCGCTTAATTCCCGAAGCCTTATATCCAAAGCCATTCCTATTAACGCGCCTTTCTGGTACACGTTATAATAACTGTCCTGGTAAGGATCTTCCAGGATGTTTTCGCTCATCACGGTAAAAGACATGGTATCATCAAACCTTTTGGCGGTATTGATCTTCTCATTCATCCTGTCGTAGAAATCCTGATTATCTATAAGCCCCTGGTTTACCTGGAAAAGATTAGCGAAATACTCGGTTACCCCTTCATACATCCAGAGGTGCTCAGACATTTTTGGATTATTGTAATCAAAATAATGGATCTCGTTGGAATGCACGCCAAGCGGGGTGATAATGTGGAAAAATTCGTGCGAAACTATATCGGTCATGCTCTTGTTAAGTGCCTGCTGTTCCATAGTTTCAGGCATCACCACTACAGTTGAGGTGTGGTGTTCCAGCGCTCCAAAATTTCCGGCATCATTTTGTCCAGGGGTGGCAGAGAGATATACGATAATGGCATATTTATCGGTATTATTAATATCGCCAAGGAAATCTTTCTGAGCCCTAATCATTTTCTCCATTGCGGGTTTAAGGCTTTGCGCCGAATGTTTCTTGTTTGGAGAATATACATCAATTAACACCTTCATATTACCTGCCATGAAGCTGGTAGTGTCTGGAGCGGCGTACATTATGGGATTATCGGTAACTTCAAAATACCTGTTGAGGTTATAGACATCTGTTTTGGCATTTTCAACTTCAGCGTCCAGGGTTTCATCTACATTTAAAGAACTTCCGGCAATAAGGTCTGAAGGCCTTAAAATTTCGAGGCGGTATTCTTTTTCTTCCATTTTTTCAAAATACCCAACGAACCCGTGCAAATTCAGAAGGAAATTTTTGTCTTCCAGGATGTTGGTCCCGGCCATGGAGTAAATTCCTCCTTCTCCCTGTATATCAAAAGTGTCATTAACAAGATAGGTTACTTTGTCCAGCTTTTTTGCATTTGGAATCCTCCAGCTGTTTTCATCAATTTTAATCACCTCCAGTTCATTTCCTTTACTGTCCAGGGCTTTAAAATCTTCGGCATATTTCCCATAATTTGAAGTGGAATAGGTGCCGGGTACTGTTTTAGGAATGTAAAAAACGGTTTCTTCCGTAGAAATTTCGGGAGGATCAACGCTTACCAGAACCCGGTCATTATTTACATGCACCAGGTCCAGGTTGGTAACAATTGGCGGTTCTTCTGTAATTGTGTTTTGTGTGGTTTTACAGCCATATAGCGCAAGAGAAAATGCGACGGCATAGAAAATTTTTCTCATTATTAAAAATTGATTTTTTATGTATGTCAGGATTTTGGGTGAAAAGTTACAACCTCTTTAGCAAAAGAGATAAGTTACCCTCTGTTAACATGCTGTTAATAAAAAGGTAAAGAGGAAAATATAATATTGTTGTTTCTTGCGGATTATAAAATCCTATACTATGAAGCAAAAATTACGATTTTGGGGCATCTTTATATGCTTTGGTTTTTTTCTGAATTTCGCCGCGGCGCAGTCCGTTTTTATAAATGAAATTCATTATGATAATGATGGGGGTGATACCGGGGAAGCGGTAGAAGTAGCCGGTCCCGCCGGGACAGATCTCACCGGGTGGAGCATCGTTCTTTACAACGGGAGCGATTCAGAAACCTATGGGGAGATAGCTTTAGGAGGTACGATTCCCGATTTGCAGGGCGGCTATGGAACATTAGAATTTTCTGATGGAAGCATCCAAAACGGATCTCCCGATGGGCTTGCTTTAGTAGATAATGATGGCAATGTGATCCAATTTTTAAGCTATGAAGGCACAATTACCGCGCTGGATGGGCCGGCTTCCGGCCTGGAAAGCGAAGATATTGGAGTGCAGGAAAACAGCTCTACCCAGGTTGGCTTTTCGCTGCAATTAGGTGGAGAAGGGCAGGAGTACACGGCTTTTACCTGGCAGGAAGCCCTGGAGAATACTTTTGGGGCCATTAATGCAAACCAGGATTTTGGAGGAGAAGTTACAGATCCTGATCCCGATCCCGAACCAGAGCCAGAGCCAG
>NZ_JAVRHQ010000028.1:0-57368 GCF_031846485.1 Autumnicola tepida | reverse complement strand
TTTAAGGTTTTTTAAAATTAAGAAACCCTAATTCGAAGCACAAAATCTTCAAAACTTTTCAACAACTCACAACAGACAACAGACAACAGACAACAGAAGTTAAATGTTCGCGATTTTAAATAAAGAAATACAGTCCTTTTTTTCGTCACCAATTGGTTACCTGGTGATTGGGATTTTTTTGGTGGCTTGCGGACTCTTCCTCTTTGTTTTTTCGGGGGAATATAATATCCTGGACAATGGTTTTGCCGATGTTAAACCTTTCTTCAACCTGGCCCCGTGGATCTTTATTTTCCTGATTCCCGCGGTGACCATGAAGAGCTTTTCCGAAGAAAAAAGACAGGGCACCATGGAATTGCTGCTTACCAAACCTATCGGGTTATGGCAGCTTATTTCAGGCAAATACCTTGGCTCCATAATATTAGTGATTTTGGCCATTTTACCTTCATTGTTATACGTGCTAACGGTTTATCAATTAGGAAATCCGGTGGGCAATCTTGATATTGGCGCTACCCTGGGTTCGTATTTCGGACTCTTGTTTCTTGGCGGCTGTTACACGGCAATTGGCATTTTTGCCTCAAGCCTTTCCAGGAACCAGATTGTGGCTTTTGTTGTTGCTGTTTTCCTTTGCTTCTTTTGCTATTTTGCTTTTGAAGGCCTTGCCGGTTATAACATTTTTGGGGAAGCAACGTACGGAGTGGAATATCTGGGCATAAGCTACCACTACCAAAGTATTAGCCGTGGCGTTATAGATACCCGCGATATTATTTATTTTTTCAGCTTTATTTTTCTATTTCTGAAGCTTACCCACATCAAATTAAAATCCATTCAGCAAAAATCTTAACTTGAAAAAAACCGGCACATACACGTCCCTAGCAATTCTGATAGTTGGTTTGATCCTGCTGAATATTCTTGCAGCCAACTTTTTTGAGCGGTTTGACCTTACCCAGGACAACCGCTACACCCTTTCTTCGGCTTCCAAAAATATAGTTGGAGATGTAGAAGAACCGGTGATTATAGATGTTTTTCTAAAAGGCGATTTTCCTGCGGAATTTAGAAGGCTTCGCAACGAAACCCGGCAACTTCTGGAAGAATTTGCCGCTTATAATACCCATATTAAATTCAATTTTATAAATCCTTTGGCTGAAGGACAGGATGCCAATGCCATTGCGCAGGAATTTATGCAGTTGGGAATGACGCCGGCGCGGGTTAGCGTACAGGAAAGTGGCAGGACAAGTGAAGAAATTATTTTTCCATGGGCTATCGCAAATTATGGAGAAGCCACGGTAAAAATTCCTTTACTGAAGAATAATCTTGGCGCTACAGACCAGGAGCGGGTGAACAACAGCGTGCAGCAACTGGAATACGCTTTTGCCAATGCATTGAGCCAGCTTATTTACAAAAAGGAAAAAAAGATCGCCGTAATACGCGGCAATGGGGAACTTGCCGATCCATATCTTGCCGATTTCCTGCAAACACTTCAAAATTATTATTTTATCGCGCCGTTCACGCTGGATTCCGCAGCTGTAAATCCGCAGAAAACATTAGAGAATTTAAATGAATTTGACCTCATTTTAGAAGCCAAGCCAACACAACCTTATACCGAAAATGAGAAATATGTGCTGGACCAGTACACCATGAATGGCGGAAAGTCTATGTGGTTGGTGGAAAGTGTAGCAATGGAAACCGACAGCCTCTTAAATGAAACCGGGACCGCCTATGCCCTACCCAGGAATTTAAATTTGGGAGACTTGTTCTTTTCCTACGGCTTCAGGATTAATCCCGTGCTGGTAAACGATATTTATTCGGCACCAATTATCCTGGCCACGGGAAGCGGAAACAACACCCGCTTTAACCCTTACCCCTGGTTCTATAGCCCTCTAAGCGCCTCTCCAAATAACCATCCCATCATCAACAATATTGAAGCGGTAAAATTTGAATACGCCAACCAGATTGATACCCTGGCCAACGATTTACAAAAAACAATCCTGCTTAGCAGTTCTCCCAGGTCCAAAATTGAAGGAACCCCGCTTCAAATAAGCCTGGAAATGGTTAGCCAGAAGCCCGATATTGCAAGCTATACCGATGGGGAACAGCCCCTGGCCGTATTGCTGGAGGGACAGTTTACTTCAGCCTATAAAAACAGGGTAAAACCTTTTAATTTATCAAATCCTTTAACTGAGAGTGAACCAACACAAATGCTGGTAATTTCTGATGGCGATGTGATTAAAAACGAACTGCAGCGGGGCGCACCGCTGGAACTTGGCTTTGAAAGGTACACCGGAAACACCTATGGCAACAAGGAATTTTTACTAAATGCGGTGAATTATATGCTGGATGACAGCGGACTTATTGAAATACGCTCCAAAGAAATCAGCATTCCCTTTCTCAATCCTGAAAAAACCGCAGCAGCGCGCGAAAAATGGCAGATTATAAACCTGGTTGTCCCGCTGATTATACTGGGGATTTTCGCTTTTATTTTTAATTTTTTCCGCAGAAGGAAATACATTAAAAAAGCTTAAAGAAGTAAAGCAACCTGTCTAGCCAAAGGACATATTAACAAAATACTTTAGCGAATATTAATTATTAAATTGATTTTAAGCTGTTTACCGCAAACATCGGGTAATTTTCTGTTAATAAAAACTACTCCTGCAGGCTTCCTCTTTTGAAGTATTAAAATATATTTGTAGTAGATTCAAATTAATCAACAAAGCCGATGAAATTTATTGTATCCAGCAGTTATTTGCTGAAACAGCTACAAATACTGGGCGGTGTAATTAACAACACCAATACTTTACCCATTTTAGATAATTTCCTTTTTGACCTTAAAGAAGATGAATTAACTGTTTCTGCTTCAGATTTGGAGACCACCATGTCTGCCAAACTCAAAGTAGAATCAGATTCTGAAGGAAAAATTGCTGTTCCCGCAAAGCTGCTCCTTGACACGTTGAAAACCTTTCCTGAGCAACCGCTTACTTTTGTTGCCGAGGATAATAATACCATAGAACTAAGTTCAAACCACGGGAAATACGCCCTGGCTTATGCCGACGGGGAAGAATTTCCAAATCCAGTTGAGCTTGAAGAACCAAGCAGCACGGTTATTGAAGGGGATATTCTTGCCACGGCTATAAGCAAAACAATTTTTGCATCAGGAAACGATGACCTTCGCCCGGTAATGAGTGGTGTTTTCTTCCAGTTTTCAGATGAAGGATTAACTTTTGTGGCTACAGATGCGCATAAACTGGTAAAATATTCCAGGGAAGATGTGAGTGCCTCGCAGTCGGCTGAATTTATTATGCCGAAAAAACCTTTAAACCTTCTGAAAGGGATTTTGGCCGGAAGCGAAAGCGAAGTATTAATTGAATACAACGATTCCAATGCAAAATTCACCTTTGACGAAACACAACTGATTTGCCGCCTGATTGACGGAAAATACCCTAATTACGAGGCGGTTATCCCAAAGGAGAATCCAAATAAACTGACCATTGAAAGAAACCAGTTTTTAAGTTCAGTAAGAAGGGTTTCCATTTTCTCCAATAAAACCACTCACCAGGTAAGGTTAAAAATTGCCGGCGCCGAGTTAAATATTTCTGCGGAAGATGTGGATTACAGCAACAAGGCAGAAGAAAGATTAACCTGTGCCTACCAGGGAGACGATATGCAAATTGGTTTCAATTCAAGATTTCTTACAGAAATGCTGAATAATTTAAATTCAGATGAAGTTCAGCTGGAAATGAGCCTGCCAAACCGCGCGGGAATTTTGACACCTGTTGATGGATTGGATCCGGGTGAAAGAATTACCATGCTGGTTATGCCGGTGATGTTGAATAATTAAAAATAAAAATTGCTGCCGGAAATTAAGTGCAGTACATAAAAATGTTCTGAAAATCAAAGCCCGTTCATAATCCTGAACGGGCTTTAGTTTTATATTCGCATTTAAAATGAAAAAGTGATTATTTGTTAACAGCGTATGGCTAAAATTGATCATTCACTAAGTATAACATATCATTTTGGTTTCACTTAATCAATTCGATGGTAAGAGGATAATGACATGGCTCTCCATTGCTCGCATTTATCGCATTGATTATTGGCATAATTATCCCGAAGACCCAAACTACCCCCAGGAGTAAAAAGCCTATGCCGAAAAGAAAAATTAGTGGTATACAGATAATGCTGTAGATAAAGAGGCTAATCTGGAAATTCATTACCATTTTACCGTGTGCATCCATACCTATTACTTTATCTTTTTGTGTCGCCCAAAGAATAAGCGGGACAATAAAACCTCCAAAGCCGGTAATTAGATCCAGTAGCTGGCTAATATGTGTGATTACGAGCATTTGCCTGTCTTCTCTCATGGCTGCATAAGTTTCCATAATTGATTTCTTTTAAAACTATAAAAAATATCCAAACAAAGTACTGATTATCAGCATTTGTATTAATAAGACGAAGGGAAATTTCATTTGTTACATCTGGTTTTTAGAATTTATGACAGAAATTTAAAGAAATGGCAGATTGCCACCCGTTTCTTACCTTTGCCCCATGAAAATGAATGACACCATTGTAGCACTCGCCACGCCATCAGGGGCTGGTGCAATTGCCATAATCAGAGTTTCCGGGCCGGAGGCCATTTCTATAGTTTCTCCTTTATTTAATGCAAAAAGCGGAAAACTGCTGGAAAAGCAACCCACGCATACGCTCCATTTAGGAAATATTATTGATTCTGAAAGAGTTATAGATGAAGTTTTAGTTTCGGTTTTCAGGGCACCTAAATCTTATACAGGGGAGGAAACCATAGAAATCTCCTGCCATGGCAGTCCTTATATTCAGCAGGAAATTATTCAGCTGCTGGTGCGAAAAGGTTGCCGGTCAGCCGAAGCAGGAGAATTTACTTTGCGTGCTTTCTTAAATGGAAAAATGGACCTGAGCCAGGCAGAGGCTGTGGCCGATTTAATTTCTTCTGAAAACCAGGCCTCTCACCAGATGGCTATGCAACAGATGCGGGGAGGTTTTTCAAATGAAATTCAGCGTTTGCGGCAGGAACTTCTCGATTTCGCTTCTTTAATAGAGCTGGAACTGGATTTTGCTGAAGAAGACGTGGAATTTGCTAATCGGGAAGAATTCAAAAAACTCATTCAAAGGATACAGAACGTCCTGAAAAAATTGATCGACTCTTTTGCCACCGGAAATGTGTTGAAAAACGGAATTCCTGTTGCTATTGTTGGGGAGCCAAACGTGGGAAAATCTACCCTTTTAAATTCACTTTTAAATGAAGAGCGTGCCATAGTTTCTGAAATTGCGGGAACCACCAGGGACACGATAGAAGATGAAATGGCTATTGGCGGAGTTGGTTTCAGGTTTATCGATACGGCAGGAATTCGTGAAACGAAAGATGTGGTGGAAAGCATTGGGATTAAAAAAACGTTTGAAAAAATAAGCCAGGCACAGGTTGTGGTATTTCTGCTAAATGCAGAAAAGTTCGAAGTTCGGAGTTCGTCCCTCTCTGCCTCCGGCATCTCCCCCGAAGGTGGAGAATTATCAGAACTTAAAACAGAAATTGAAAAAATTAGAAATAAGTTTCCGCAAAAACCACTGCTGATAATTGCCAATAAAGCAGATAAAATAGAAGAAGCAGGGAAAGAAAGTCTGATAGCAGAATTAAACAGCATTGCCCAAAACAGAGAAAAAGCTCATTTCTTATTGCTTTCAGCAAAAACGGGAGCGGGAGTTGAGGAGTTGAAGGATAAATTGCTGGATTTTGTTAATACCGGAGCGTTAAGAAACAACAATACCATCGTGACCAACAGCCGTCATTACAATGCCCTGCTAAGTGCCTTAGAAGAAATCAATAAAGTACAGGAAGGATTAAAAATGGGTCTTTCAGGAGATTTAATGGCTATTGATATTCGCCAGGCCCTGCACCATTTTGGAGAGATTACCGGCGAAATCACAAATGACGATTTATTAGGAAATATTTTTGCTAATTTCTGTATTGGGAAATAAACAGCAAATTTTATTTGATATCATTTGATATCAAACAGCACCAAAACCCACCAAATTTAAGGCTTACAAAAGTTTTACTTCACTCCTTCATTCTCCTTTAATAATTCATTGTGCACCCCTTTTTGTGCCTAAAGTGCACCCCGATGTTAATTTTCTTTCTTGAGGTGCATTTCGTGCACCTCATATCTCTTTTTGTTTTATCTTTATAGAAAGCTGGAGTTATGAAAATCAATCTTAGAAAAAAGAAGTTGACAACCGGGAAGTATAGTCTTTATATAGATTATTATAAAGGAAAGGTTATTGATCAGAATGGAAAATCGAAAAACAATAGGGAATTTGAATATCTCAAGGAGTATTTATACATCAATCCTAAAAATGCTTCTGAGAAACGGGAAAACGAAGAAACCCTTTTACGAGCAGAACAAATACTCTCAATTAGAAGAGCAGAATATGCCCAGGGTAAGTATGGTATTAAAGACAGATCTAAAGACAAACTATTATTTCTAACCTACTACGAAAAATTGAAAGAAGAGCGATATGAGAGTAAAGGGAATTATGACAACTGGGATGCCGCCCAAAATCATATAGAAGACTACTGCAAAAAGAGAAACATTACTTTTGAAGATATTGATGAAGATTTTGTAATAGGATTCAAAAAACATCTCGCTAATAAAGCCCGGACAAAATCAAATACGCCATTATCTCAGAATTCCAGATATACCTACTACAATAAGTTCAAAGCTGCTTTAAAACAGGCTTTTGAAGACGGATATACCCGTAGAAATTTTGCTACCACGGTTAAAGGATTTACCCAGGGTGAAACTTCCCGGGAGCATCTTACACATGAGGAGCTTCAGGCAGTGGTAAAGGCACATTGCAAACATCCTGTTTTAAAATCCGCATTTTTGTTCAGTTGCCTGACAGGTTTAAGATGGAGCGACATCAATAAGCTCATATGGTCTGAGGTTCGGGATGAAGAAGATGAGACCCGGTTAGTTTTTAAGCAGAAGAAAACAGCGGGCCAGGAATATCAATTTATCTCCAACCAGGCAAGACAGCTTTTAGGTAAAAGAAAACGGGAAAACGAGCTGGTATTCAAAGGCCTTAAATATGGAGCACATTTTAATGCAGAACTTCTCAGGTGGTGTATGCGTGCCGGTATCACCAAGCACATTACTTTCCATAGTGGCCGACACACCCATGCTGTGCTCCTGCTCGAAAATGGAGCCGATATTTACACCGTTTCAAAAATTCTTGGACACAAGGAAATCAAAACTACGCAGGTGTATGCAAAGATTGTGGATAAGAAGAAAAAAGAAGCAGCTTATTTGATACCGGAACTTGAAATTAATAATGAGTTTTGACTTATTTCCATACCTGGCCAGTATCGCCTTTATTTATACATATGGGCAATTAGCACTTCACTTTGCTCCGAAGATTTTTTATTATTTCTTAAATGAGCCCTTTGCATGGCAAAAGCAGGTGGAAAAGCCAAGGATCTTTTTGCACCTGATAGGGTTAAGTTATATGTATCTCATGGTTTACTCCTACTCATCCTTAGGAAATAGAGGAATATTTATTCAGTTAATAACCTGGCTTGCATTTATTCTTGGATTTTTTTCATGTTATTTTACCTGGACAGAAAAATTTCAGGTGTCATTCCAATCGCAGTTGAAAAAGAATGCTACGAGATCTTCTGAGAACTTCAATCTCTCAATTTCAGATTCACAATTAGGAGGGCTATATAATGAGATGATACGGCATGAATTAATAGATCAAGACAGAACCACCGTAGAAGATTTTAAAAATGTTCTACTTAAAGATTGGAAAAGTCATGATTCTAAACTCCATTTTAAAATGGACGGGCCAAGTTGCAGGGAATTTTACGACCATCTTACCAAAAAATTTCCGAATAATACCCTGACTCTGAAAAACCTCTTTATAAATTCAGGTTTGATTTTCCGGCCAGATGGCAAAAAATATAATTATAATACCCTAAAAAACGCTCCTACCAGGACACATGTTTCTAAACAGCACGAGGTAATCATTAACATTTTTCAGAAACTAAACTAAACTAAATTATGACCATAGCCACTGGTTGAAAGACTCCATCATTAAAATTAGTAGTTGTTTCTCTGAAGAATTTGTTAACCCGTAACAGAAATTATCTCAGTCCGAAAAAAGAAGGACTAATTGGGAAATTAAAAACTTAGAACAACACTGGTTCCTTCCCCAGCTAAACTATTAATCTGGATTTTCCCTCCATGCAGCGTCATAATTTGTTTACTTAGGCTAAGCCCAATCCCACTTCCCTGTTTTTTGGTGGTAAAAAAAGGTATGAAGATCTGATCTATAATCTCTTGTGAAATTCCTGGACCGTTATCTGCTACCGCAACTTCCGTTTTCCCATCAGTTTTACGCCTGGCATAAACTCTTACTTCTGCACCAGACACTTCTTCACAAGCCTCAATAGCATTTAATATAAGATTAATAAGTACCTGTTCCAGTAAATAGGTATCAGCCTCCACTTCTATTCTATTGTCTTTAAGCTCGAATTGAAGCCGTACGGAAGTTTTATCAATTGAAGGCTTCATCAATTGCTCAAGATCACGGAAAAGTGTTTGGATCTCAATCTTTTCTTTATTAAGATGAGTAATTTTGTTCAGGCTTCTGTAGGTTTTTGCAAATTTCATAAGCCCTTCACTACGTTTGCCTATGCTGCTCAAGCCGGCGTCAAAATCTTGCAGTTCCAATACTTTTGATGGGTTTTCCAGATTTTCCTGTACCTGAATTTTTAATGTATTGGCGAGAGACGAAATTGGTGCTATAGAATTCATGATTTCATGAGTCATGACACTTAGGAGTTTTTTCCAGGCTTCCGATTCCGTCTTATTTATGGTATCTTCGATATTATGAACAACTAACAGTTTGCAATAACTTTCTTCAATCCTGAACATACTATGGGAAATAAGCACCTTTAAATTTTCCTTCCGTATTTTAATATCTATAGTAGAAGGTTCGGAATAATGATTATCAAACAGTAAATCGTAAACATGCTTATTCCTTGATTTTAAAAAATTTATATTTTTAAAACCTGGCACATCCAGCATTTCCTGAAATGATTCATTTATCCAGAGTGTTTTGCCTGATTGAGTATTGTAAGCCAGGATCCCTATGTCTATCATTTCTAATATTTTCTGAAGGTAGAGATATTGGACTTCCTTTTCAGAATTCATTTCACGAATCGTACGGTTTACGGTATTAAAACCTTTGTAAAGCCGCCTGATATCTTTGGTTTTATTCTCCTCCAGGTAATTTCTGGAAAAATCCCTGTATTTCACAGCTTCAAAAAAATCATCCATCACTTCAAAACGCTTCCCCATATACCGGAAGAATTCATAGACAAGTAAGAGCAAAATTAGTGCGGGAAGAAGGGCCAAATAATAAGTCTCCTTCACTATAAACCATGCAAGTGCAATGGCGGTAATGGTAATTACCGTCACTCTAAATAAAATCGAAGTATGGTAGCTTTTAAAGGTCATACTTATCGAGCCTTCGGTAAAGAGCCGCACGTGTAATGCCAAGCTCTTTGGCCGATTTTGAAATATTTCCTTTATTCTTATCTATAACTTTCAGAATAGCATTTTTTTCCACAGTTTCCAGGCGCATATCATCCATTTCCTGTATTTCCGGAGCCGTCTCAATAGCCGAAAATGAAAGATCTTCAGCTTTTAAAATGTTATTTTCAGCCATTATAACTGCCCGCTCTATCACAAACTGAAGTTCCCGCACATTGCCGGGGAAAGAATGACTCTTTAATTTTTCAAGAAAACTCTTTTCTGTTTTTAGCGCGCCTTTGGCATATTTTTCAGCATAAAAATCGAGGAAATAACGGCTGAGCAAAGTTACATCTGTTCCCCTTGCCCGTAAAGGGGGAATCACCATATCCACGGTATTTATGCGATATATAAGATCTTTCCGGAATTTCGATTCATCAGAAAGCTCGGAAATCTTTAAGTTAGTCGCACAGATAAGCCTGATATCTACCGGGATTACTTCATTAGAGCCCAGGGGCGTAATTGTCCTGTTTTGAAGCACAGTAAGCAGCCTTGCCTGCTGCCGTAGGCTTATATTACCAATCTCGTCTAGGAAAAGTGTTCCTCCATGGGCAGTTTCAAACCTGCCCTTCCGATCCGCCCGGGCATCAGTAAAAGCTCCTTTTTTATAACCAAACAGTTCGCTTTCAAATAAAGTTGAAGTAAGTGCACCAACATCAACTTTTACAAAAGCCTTGTTTTTTCGATTTGAATTTTCATGAATGGCCTTTGCGATAAGATCTTTCCCTGTACCATTTTCGCCAAGAATCAAGACATTTGCATCGGTTGGAGCTACTTTTTTTATTTTTGCAAAGACTTCCTGAATCTCCTCACTTTCGCCTATAATTTTTGTTTCCCCTGCTTTGGGACGTAATTTGACTCCGGACCTCTTCTTTTTCTGAAGCATTTCCGTAACCGATTCAATAACCTTTTCATTCTGCCAGGGTTTCACAATAAAATCTGCCGCGCCTTCTTTTAAAGAGCGAATAGCCAGATCTATATCCCCATAGGCAGTAATAAGGATCACATCGGTATCAGGAGCGAGTTCCTTTATGCGGTTCAGCCAGAATATGCCTTCGTTTCCTGTGTTTACGAGTCCGTTGAAATTCATATCAAGAATAATCACGTCAAACTTCTTCTCTGAAAGCAAAGAAGGAAGGTTTCCCGGCTTCTTTTCCACCGCAATTTCAGCAACATGGGGTTTCAGTAGTAGCCTCATGGCTATAAGCACATCGGGATCATCGTCTATGACCAGTATTTTGGCATTGTGTAACTGCATGACACAATATTACAATTTATTCAAGGCATGCTGAATTTTGATCAAAAGAAAAAATCGAAAGCTTAAAATTGTTTTAAAACCGAACAGGAAGTGTCTCAAAACCGAACACTTTTTTCTCTATTAAAAAACCTATTCTACTGATTAACAGATACATATTTTTTTGGCACCTTTTTCACAATAGATCCATAGAAACAAAAGAACATTTATGGACATTCCATTAGAAAAAAAACGTTTTACTCCAAAAAAAATAGCCCTGATCGCCGGCGGGGTATTGCTGGCCGCGCTAATATTATTTGTGTTTTTTTCCTCCAGCGGCAGTTCAAAACTTAATGTAGAAAGAGAACGCATCAGTATAAATGAAGTAAAAAAAGGAAATTTTCAGGAAAATATTCCGGTAAATGGGGTTGTACTACCTATAAAGACCATTTACTTGGATGCCATGGAAGGCGGAAGAGTTGAAGAAAGGTTTGTAGAAGACGGCACCATGATGAAAAAGGGAGAACCTATTATTCGTCTTTCCAATACCGATCTTGAACTTAGCCTGGTAAACCAGGAGACATCGGTATACAACCTGCTTACGCAAATGCAAATTTCGCAAAATGCGGCCAGGCAAAATACCATTAACAAAAGAAACAACCTTACCGATGTTGAAAACAATTTAATAGAAGCTAAACGCAAATATGAACTGAACAAAAAACTTTTTGAAAAAGATGCAATTGGGAAGCAGGATTTCCTGGAAGCCAGGAATAATTACAATTATCAGCAAGAGAAATTTGAATTAGCCAAAGAAGTGCTTGCCCAGGACTCCATTTCTTCCCAACAGGAAACCCAACAGGCGCGTGAGTCTTATGAGCGTACCCGAAAAGCACTTGAACTTATGCGCAAAAAGGTTGGGGACCTTGTGGTAAAAGCGCCGGTAGACGGGCAGCTTACTGCCCTTGATGCCGAAATTGGACAATCCAAACAAAAAGGAGAACGTTTAGGACAAATTGACGTGATTAGCCGATATAAAGTTCGGGCTGAAATTGACGAGCATTATATATCCAGAATTTTCAATGGGCAAAGAGGTAGTTTTACCTTCAACGGAAAAGATTATGAATTAGAGATAAAAAAGGTTTATACCCAGGTTTCTAATGGCCGTTTTCAAGTGGACATGCATTTTGTAGATGAAAGCCCCGAAAATATCAGAAGAGGCCAAAGCCTTCAGATAAAATTATCTTTAAGCCAGGAAAAAGAAGCAATAATGGTCGCAAAAGGTGGCTTCTTTCAGCAAACCGGTGGAAACTGGATCTTTAAAGTTTCCGAAGATGGAGAAACCGCTTATAAATCACCAATAAAACTTGGAAGCCAGAATACCGAATATTATGAAGTTCTGGAAGGGCTTCAACCCGGCGATAGAGTGATCACCTCCAGTTATTCTAATTTTGGAGATATCGAAGAGCTGGTGCTCAATTAATGTAACGAACTCCATTGTAACAGATCATTTAAATATAAAACAGTTAAATAATTCATCAAAATGATAAAAATCACCAACCTCGAGAAATATTATAAGACCGAAGAGGTACAAACAATCGCACTGAATAAACTCTCTTTTGAAGTAAAAGAAGGTGAATTTGCGGCTATTATGGGCCCTTCAGGCTGCGGAAAATCTACGTTATTAAACATTCTTGGCCTGCTTGACGATCCAGATGGCGGCAGTTATTTATTCAATGGGATTGAAGTGGCCGGTTTTAATGAACGAAAAAGAGCGCAGCTTAGAAAGCACAATATCGGCTTTGTGTTCCAGAGCTTTAACCTCATCGATGAGCTTAGCGTTTATGAAAATGTAGAACTTCCGTTGATCTATACCGGTGTAAAACCTGCCGAACGTAAAGAACGGGTTCATGCCGTACTGGAGAAAATGCAAATCATGCATCGTAGAAAACACTTTCCGCAGCAACTCTCCGGAGGGCAGCAACAAAGGGTTGCCGTGGCACGAGCGGTTGTAAATAATCCAAAGATCATTCTTGCCGATGAGCCAACAGGTAACCTGGACAGCAGCAATGGGAACGAAGTCATGGACCTTTTAACCGAACTCAACGAAGCGGGAACTACCATCATCATGGTAACTCACAGTGAACACGACGCGAAATTCAGTCATCGAATTATCAGGATGCTGGACGGGCAGAAGGTTACGGAAAATGTACTAGTCTAGGGGATCATTCATCAATCAAAAATTAAAAAACATGTTTAAACTTTATCTCAAATCAGCTTTCAGAAATTTATGGAACAGAAAATTTTATAGTTTTCTGAACATACTAGGCCTGGCGGTTGGACTGGCCACGAGCATCATGCTGCTAATGTGGGTTCAGAATGAGTGGAGTTTTGACAAATTTCATGAGCAGGCTGAAAACATTTACCGCATCAATTCCCATTTTAAAACAGAGACAGAAGAAAATGTTTGGGGAACCGCACCCGGACCGGTAAAAGTTTATGCTCGCGATATTCCTGAAATTAAAAAACTGGTAAGGATCAATTTTGCTTCGGGTGTGACTATTAGCGATAAAGCCAGCGAACGAAAATTTTATAATAACAAAGTAGCAATGGCCGATGAGAACTTTTTCGATGTTTTCAGCTTTCCTTTTTTATATGGAAACAAAGAGGAAGCAATGGCCGATCCTTATTCGGTAGTACTCACCCGCAAAACTGCTGAAAAGATCTTCAAAAGTGATCTTGAGGAAATTGTGGGAAAACAGCTCATCTCAAATGGAGAAACTTTTAATATCAAAGGAATTATACAGGATATTCCTAAAAATTCAACGCTGCAGTTCGATGCGGTCATCCCCATGTCTTATTACGCAGCAATGTTTAAAGCCGGTGGTGGCAATGGCCAGTGGAAAACTATCGATACAGATGTTGGTAATTACACATTTTCATCATTCGTCGAACTTTCTAATAATGCTTCGGTATCCAATGCTGCAAATAAAATGTCATCAAAACTTAAAAATGCAATTGGTGACAATGGTGATTTCAATATTTTTTTTTCATTGCAACCGCTAAAAGATATTCACCTTATTAGCGCTGATGGTAATAGCAGCTCGGCTACTCAGGTAAATATTATCATGCTTGTGGTTATTATGCTACTTGCGATTGCCAGCATCAACTACATCAATATTTCTACGGCACAGGCCATTAAAAGAGCCAAAGAAGTAAGCGTTAGAAAGATCATTGGTGCCAATAAACATCAATTATTTTTACAGTTCCTTCTGGAAACCACTCTCCTTTTCGCTTTTGCCATAATCCTTGCAATGGCACTCATTTATCTGTTAATGCCGGTTTATAATTTCATCGCAGATAATGAACTTGCTTTTTCAATTTTCGATAGCAGTGTATGGAAAATCACGGGTATCAGCTTTTTTGCCACGCTAATAGCCTCCAGTATTTATCCGGCATTATTGCTTTCTTCATTTAAACCTATCGAAAGTTTACGCGGTAGGATAAAATCGGGGGTAAAATCTGGAACTCTTAGAAAAGGATTAGTCGTTTTACAGTTTTCAATGGCTATCATATTGCTAATCGCCACACTTTTTATGTCTCAACAAATGGAGTATATGAAAAATCGTGATCTGGGATATTCCAAAGAGAATGTTGTTATGGTACCCCTGAATTCCGAAGCCCGTAAACATCTGGACGCGCTAAAAAACACCCTTAACAATAACGACGCTATTGAAAATACAGCGGTGACCAGTGTAACAGATTTTAGTGATATTGATGGTTCTACCGGAGACCTGGACTGGCCCGGGAAACCTAAAAACAGTTCAATTATTATCACACAGGTTTATGCGGAAAAAGATTTTATTCCCACGATGAAAATTGAGCTTTTGGAAGGTCATAATTTCTTTGGTACTCCAGCCGATTCTTCTTCATTCATTCTGAATGAAACTGCGGTGAGACAAATGGGTCTTCAAAAGCCTTATGTGGGGCAAGAGATCAGTTTTCATTCCAAAAAAGGAAAAATTATTGGTGTCGCTAAGGATTTCAACTTTAAACATCTTCGGGAAAAAGTATCTCCGTTAATACTCTTCTCATTTTGGAATATTAAAAATCAACTAATCGTGCGCACGAAAGCGGGACAGGAAGATAAAGCTATTGCAGCGCTGGCTTCAGCATTTGAAAAATATCCGGGGGAAGAACCATTTAGTTATTCTTTTATAGATGATCAGTTTGATACCCGTTATAAGGCCGATGAACAGTCTGAAACTCTTTTCGAAGTATTTGCGGGAATTGCCATTTTTATTTCCTGTCTGGGGCTTTTTGGACTTTCAACCTATACCGCGCAAACACGAAAAAAAGAAATCGGCGTCAGGAAAGTACTGGGGGCAAATGTAGCTACCATCGTTTCTTTATTATCAAAAGATTTCCTAAAGCTGGTTTTAATAGCGATCATTATCGCTTCGCCTGTCGCCTGGTGGTGCATGAAAGAATGGTTGCAGGGGTTTGCATATCGCATCAACCTGGACTGGACTTTCTTTTTAATTGCAGGTTTTATAGCAATTTTGATAGCTCTCTTCACCGTTAGTTTTCAAGCCATTAAAGCCGCAATCTCAAACCCGGCAAAAAGCCTTAGAACCGAATAATTCATTATCAATCAAAAAACATGATCAGAAATTATTTTAAAATAGCATGGAGGAATATAAGAGCCAATAAACTGCTGACAGTATTGAATATCGTTGGCCTGGGAATTGGCCTTTGTGTTTGTATCATTTTATTTGCTTCGGTTTCCAAGGAATTTAGTTTTGATCGCATGTATGCTAATTCCGAAGATATTTACCGGGTAAATATGCAAACTTCGGAAGAATACAACTACGAAACCTGGGCCACCATGCCCAATGCAGTAGGGCCAGCACTTGCCAGTGATATTCCGCAGGTAAAAAGTATGACACGCCTTATCAAAGACGATTTTGGAGCTACGGCTTCGCTGAAGATTGGGGATGAAAACTTTAGCGAAAAGAAACTATACCTGGCAGACTCGACAGTTTTTGAATTTTTCGACTTTCAATTTACTGAAGGGAGTAAAAAAGACGCATTTTCCCAACCAAATGCCATTGTAATTTCTGAATCTTCCAGGAAAAGACTCTTTGGTGAAAATTCGGCATACGGAAAAATGATCATCGTTAATAACCGGGATACGCTGCATGTTTCCGGAGTTTACCAGGATCTGCCAGAAAATAGCGTGGTAGATTGTAACATGGTCTATAACATTATGGATTCCTGGATGGGGAAAAATGTGTATTGGAGCAATGCGAGTTATGAAACCTATGTTCAGCTTCAACCCAATGCAGCAGTAGCTGAAGTGCAAAAACAAGCTACCGATCTTATTGACAAATATGTGGATAAGGACGGACAGTATTTTACCAAATTCACCCTTCAGCCATTAACAAAAATACACCTCTATTCTAAAGATATTCGTGAAGGGTATTCTTCCCGATTAGGAAATATAGGTACCATTAAAAGTTTATTATTCCTGGCGATCCTGGTGCTGCTTATCGCCTGTATAAATTATATGAACCTGGCAACCGCCCATTCTCAAAAACGCTCTAAAGGTATTGGGATGAATAAAGTTTTGGGCGCTACCAAAGGCCATATGCAGGCGCTTTTTTATACAGAAACCGGAATTCTCGTTTTTATAGCCGTTTTACTGGGATATGCTGTCTCCTTCCTGGTGCTTCCCATTTTTCAGCGGGTGTTGGGAACACCGTTGAATTATTCCGATTTATACACCACTACCCTTCTGGGTGGTTTACTGGTTATCGGAATTCTAGTAACAATTATCGCCGGCAGTTATCCCGCAATTTCAATGTCCAGTATTTCTCCGCTGGTGCTGGTTAATAAATCAAAAGATAAAAATTTGGTGGTGAATATTATTCGTAAAGGATTGGTGGTCTTCCAGTTTTCGGCATCCATTATTCTGATTATCGCAGTGATCGTGATCTACCAGCAAATGAATTTTATTCAGAATAAAGACATAGGTTATAATCCTAACGGGCTGATTGCGGTTTCGGTAAAATCGGAGCAAAGCAAAGAACAGGTACAGTATGTTATGCAAGAATTGGAAAACAAGGCAGCGGTGAAAAATATCTCATTGGTACAATCTGTTCCCGGTGAAAATGAAAGCGGCCGGTCGGTTTATAAACTTTCTACAGATACGGAAGGTTTACCGGTGAGCACTAATAGGACGGAAGGCAATATTGTTGAAACGATGCAGCTGAAATTACTTGCAGGGCAGCAGCTGCCGAAACATATCGCTCAGGGAGATTCTACCTGCTATACCCTGATCAATGAAAAAGTGATGAATTACTTAGGATTTAAAAGTCCGCAGGATGCCGTTGGAAAATATATTAATACCGAATTCAATGATAAATCTATTGTTTCAGGAGTAGTTAAAGATTTCAACTACAATTCATTAAAAGAGAACATTGGCGGGTATATGTATTATAAAATGGAAGGTGGCCCGGAAGCTGTACGCACTTTGTTGATAAGGTATAATACCGCAAATATTGCCGGCTTCATGCAGCAGTTACAGCAAACGGTTCAAAAGGATTTACCTAACACAGCCTTTGATTATCAGTTTTTAAACCGACATGTGGCGAATTTATACGTTTCAGAGCAACGGGCGGCAAAAGCTGCGACCGTATTTACATTACTGGCCATACTAATTGCCTGCCTGGGATTATTTGGCTTAGCAGCTTTCACGGCAGAACAGCGCGTGAAGGAAATTGGAGTTCGAAAAGTTCTTGGAGCCAGTGTTACCGGGGTGGTAAGTTTATTAACCAAAGATTTCCTGAAACTGGTCTTTATCGCGTTGGCCTTAGCCACTCCAATCGCGTGGTGGATAATGCATGAATGGCTGCTGGATTTTGTTTACCGAACACATATTCACTGGTGGGTTTTCATAGTGGCAGGTTTAGTGGCTATTGGAATTGCCTTGTTAACGATAAGCTTCCAGGCCATTAAAGCTGCAATTGCTAACCCGGTAAAAAGTTTAAGAACGGAATAATACATCATCAATCAGAAAATCATGTTCAGAAATTATTTTAAAATAGCGTGGAGAAGCATTTTTAAGAGGAAAATCTTCTCTTTTATAAACATTTTTGGCCTGGCACTGAGTATAGCTTCATGTGTTCTTATTTGTACTTATATATATAATGAACTTAATTATGATACCTATTCAGCAAATTCAGATGAACTTTATCGTGTAGAACTTCATTTAAAAGACAATGGCTCAATCACCGTTTTTCCGAACATTGATGTTGCTGTTGGCAACGGTTTAAAGAAAGCTTTTCCAGAAATTTTAGCCTCATCCAGGCTCTCGCCCCTACCTGATGTCTATCTTAAAAATGGAAGTGAACAGTTTAAGGAGCAAAATCTTGCAACCGTTGATTCAAATTTTCTGAAACTTTTTTCTATACCACTAATCGAAGGAAATATAAACAAGGCGCTTGTGGAACCAAATTCGATTGTAATTTCAAAAAAAATCGGAAAAAAATATTTTGGAAATCAGTCGGCAGTGGGCAAAACTTTAGAACTTTCAGGAAAGAAATCTCTTTTGGTGACCGGGGTTATAGATAAAGTTCCTGAAAATTCTCATTTTAATTACAATATTTTTCTAAGCACCTCAACCTTCCCATATAGTAAGGGTGATACCTGGAGTAATATTGGCTGGACCACTTATTTACTACTAAATAAAAATACAGATGTAGCTAAATTAGAATCAAAATTTCCTGATCTGGTTGCGGAACATATTGTGCCCGAGATACAAAAGGATATGAATATCAACCTTTCTCAAGCTAGAGAATCTCTAAATAAATTTCAGTTTCTTCTAAGGCCTGTGAAAACCATTCATTTATATTCTCATACTAAATATGAATTACAACCAAATGGGCATATCCAATACATTTATATATTCAGTGCGCTTGTTATTTTTATTCTTGCCCTTGCCTGTGTGAATTTTACAAATCTTTCTACAGCGAGTGCCGCTCAGCGTTCTACTGAAGTTGGTATTCGAAAAGTTCTTGGATCAAATAGAAAACCTTTAATTTTTCGATTTTTATCAGAATCTATTCTAATTGCTTTATTCGCAATGATTTTAGCGTTTGCAATTATTTACCTAGCGCTACCATGGTTTAATCAAATATCTGGAGAGAATAGAACTTTCTGGTTTTTCCTTCAACCATTATCCCTTTTGGCCATTTTGGGTTTCACCATTTTTGTTGGACTTCTGGCCGGAGTTTATCCCGCATTCTTTCTTTCTTCCTTTAAAACCATTAAAACGTTAAAAGGTGGAACTAATGAGATACTTCGAAATAAAGGTTTTCTTCGCAATGGTCTTGTCGTTTTTCAGTTCTCTGTTTCTATGATCTTAATTATCGCCACAATGATCGCCTATCAACAATTAAATTATATGCAAAATAAGCAATTGGGGTATAATAAAGAGCAAGTAGTATTGATCCCAGATTCTTATTTATTAGGGAACCAGCAGCAGACTTTTAAACAAAAATTACTTAATAACAGTCAAATTTCTAATGTAAGCATTGCTTCCGGAATACCTTCAGATCCCAACCTGAGCGGTTCTCAGGTTTATCCTAAAAGTAATCAGGAACAAGAAGCAAATTCAGAAATACATATCAATATTTACAATATAGATGATTCTTATATTCCTACTATGGGTATGACCATGCTTAAAGGAAGAAATTTCTCAAAAGAATTTGTTTCAGATTCTACTGCAGTGATTATCAATGAAGCAGCCGTTAAGGCACTTGGTTGGCAAAATGAGAATGTAATTGACAAATCTATTGTAAAATCTGGTGGATATATATATAATGTCATCGGAATTGTTAAAGATTTTCAATATAACTCGGCGAAGGAAAATATCGCTCCGTTAATGATGCGCTTGAATCCTTTTTCAAGCGGAACAATCATCGTAAAAATCAATACAGTTGAAACCAAAGCAATTTTATCCAGTATTCAAACGGAATGGGAATTATTAAATAACCAGGGAGCTTTTTCCTATACTTTCTTAGATAAAAATTACGATCGCCTCTATAGATCTGAAGAGCGGAATGGTCAGCTCTTTTCAGTTTTTGCGCTCTTGGCCATAATTATTGCTAATATTGGATTATTTGGTCTCGTTGCCTTCGCTGCCGTACAAAGAACAAAAGAAATTGGAGTAAGAAAAGTTCTGGGTAGTTCTGTTCCTGGTATTATTTTACTCCTTACCAAAGATTTTATAAAATTAATAGGTATTGCTGCACTTTTCGCTGTTCCAATTGCCTGGTACGTTATGAGACTATGGTTAGAAAATTTTGCATTCCGAATAGATATAAAATGGTGGGTTTTTCTAATAGCTGGAATTACTTCAATGGTAATTGCATTAATAACCGTCAGTTCCCAAGCGATAAAAGCAGCGATTCAAAATCCCGTAAAAAGTTTAAGAACCGAATAAATTCATCATCAATCAGAAAATTATGTTCAGAAATTATTTTAAAACAGCGTGGAGAAGTCTCTGGAAAGAAAAAACGTTCACATTTCTTAATGTTTTCGGACTTTCGGTAGCCTTTGGGGTAGCCGTTCTTCTATCCATTTACGCTTTTTTCGAACTCTCTTTTGACAATTTTCATGAAAAAAGTGACAATATTTACCAGCTCTACCATACCGAATATTCTGCCCAGGGTGCACAGGCTGAAATTTCAAATCCTATTCCGCTGGCCGGAGCGCTCCAGGAAGAAGTCCCCGGAATTGCAAAAATATCACGCTTTAATGGCGGTGGCCTCCAGGCAGAACTAGGCGAAAAACAGGTGCATTTACAATCGGCTTTTGTAGATCCGGAATTCTTCGATATTTTCACTTTTCCCGTTGCGAAAGGCGATCAGCATCCTGTTCAGGAGAAATCTGAAGTCGCTATTACTAAAAAAGCTGCGATAAATCTCTTCGGAAAAGATGATGCGCTGGGCAAAACCCTGAACCTCTTTATCGGGGAGCGGGAAGTTCCTTTTAAAATCACTTCGGTGATGGAAGATCTTCCGGTGAACAGCAGCCTTAAATTTGATATCGCGCTGAATTTTAAAAGCCAGGCAGACAGGAATTATGCCGATGCTAAAGATCGCTGGGATCACGCCAACCACGAAGTTTATATAGAGCTTGCCAACGGGGTGAGCGTTTCTCAGTTTGAAAAAGCAACCAGAGATTTTACCAACCTTCACTTTTCAAACGATATTGAGAATGCCAAAAGAGATGGTATACAGCCAGATGAAAATGGGCAATATATTCAACAGCGGCTTTTCTCCATCAGGGATGTTCACTTTGGAAGCGAGAATAACGGTATTGCAGAAGCAAACCGCACCTATCCTTATTTGCTGCTTGGGGTCGCTTTTCTCATTCTGTTAATCGCCAGCGTGAATTTTGTGAATATGAGCATCGCCAGAAGTTCCCAACGTTTGCGGGAGATAGGAATGCGCAAGACTTTAGGCGCTGGGAAAGGGCAGCTATTTTTGCAGTTTTGGGGTGAAAGTATTCTAGTTTTTCTTGTAGCTGTGATCCTTGGAATTCTGTTGGCCAAAGTTTTGCTGGAGCCATTTCAGACATTGTTCAATACAGTGGCTTCTTTCGAAAATGTAGTTAGTTTGCAAAATATCTCCACATTTATTCTTGGTGTCGCTCTAATTACTTTTATCGCCGGTGGTTATCCCGCTCTTCTTCTGAGTAAACTCGGAACTCTTAAAGCGCTCAAAGGCAAACTTGACCTCAACGGCGGCCATAGACTAAGAAACGCACTGATCGTTGTACAGTTCAGCATTGCCATTCTGCTTATTAGCGGAACACTTATTCTTCGTGAACAGCTGAATTTTATGAGGACTAAAGATCTTGGTTTCAATAAAGAACAGGTGATTTCTTTTCCGCTTAACGGAAAAAAGAATGATGCCCGTGTGGTAGGTTTACTTCGGAATGAGTTACAGGGAAAACCGGGAATTGAAAGTGTTTCCGCAGCTACCAATATTCTGGGACTCGGCCGCGACCATACATCTTCTACCAGCGTTATGGGCTTCGATTATAAAGGCCGCGGAATAAAAACCAATCTTCTTACCGTAGATTACGATTTCCCTAAAACCGTAGGGCTGGAAATTATTAAAGGCAGAAGTTTTGATCGTTCCCGCCCTTCAGACAGTACAGCAATTATTATCAATGAAGCAATGGCAAAGCAAATGGGTGACGAAGATATTCTGAGCAGTAGCATCATCCTGGATGACAGTGTACATTTTCCGGTAATAGGAGTGGTTAAAAATTACAATTTTCAGGATCTTGATAAGCAAATTGAACCCTTAACCCTTTTTCTGAATCCGGGTGATCATATGCGTTATGCTTATGTAAAGGTTTCCCGCGGCAATCTTTCCGGAAGTCTTGACCAGGTAAGAATAGCCTGGAATAAGATCGAACCGAATGTCGAATTCCTGGGGTCGTTTCTAGATGAAAATATAGACAGAACCCTGAGGAGGGAGCAAAATATGGCTACGATGATCACCAGCGGCTCCGTAATTGCCATTATTCTAAGCTGTGTTGGTTTATTCGCCATTTCTTTACTGGTGGTTTCTCAACGGCGAAAAGAAATCGGTATCCGAAAAGTAGTTGGGGCGAGTGTGAGCAAAATAACAATTATGCTAACCTCCGATTTTTTAAAACTGGTGGGAATCGCCTTTATTATTGCAACTCCAATCGCCTGGTATTTTAGCGGAAAATGGCTGGAAAATTATCCTTTCAGAATAGATCTCAGCATCTGGGTCTTTCTTCTGGCCGGTATCATCGCAATCTTAATCGCCGTTTTCACGATAAGTTTCAGAACGATTCGGGCAGCAATTCAGAACCCGGTAAGAAGTTTAAGAACCGAATAGTTATGATCAGGAATTATTTAAAAACAGGCTGGCGTAACATTATAAAGAGTAAAGGCACTTTTACGGTCAATATTATCGGGCTGGCGCTGGGAATTGCTTCCGTTATCATGATCATGCTATATGTATCCAGTGAATTGAGTTATGATCGGTTCAATAAAAAAGCCGACCGCATCGCTCGCGTTGTTTTCAGGGCCAATATCAATAATGAAGAAATGAAAGAAGCCGTGGTAATGGCGCCGGTGGCTCAAACTTTAAAAAATGATCTTCCGGAAGTAACCGATGCTACTCGGCTGGCGAAATCGTATAACAACCGCTTGGAATATAATGGCACCTACTACGGCCAAAGCAGCATGGGATATGTAGATCCTAACTTTTTCGACGTTTTCACTTTGCATATAATGAGTGGAGATCAGCACAGTCCGCTTGATAAACCCAATACCGCGGTAATTTCTGAAACACTGGCCCGGAACGTCTTCGGAATTACAGATCCTGTTGGTAAAACCTTCCACATTACGAATCGCGAAGAAGATTACACGGTTTCGGCAGTAATGAAGGATATCCCTGAAAATTCTCATTTTCACTTCGATATTCTTGCATCTACATTAGGCTACGCCGCTGCCAAAAAAACCACCTGGATGCAATCTGATTTTTTCACCTACCTAGTCCTAAAAGAAGGTGCTACTGTAGCTGAAGTAGAAGCAAAATTACCGGCAATCACCAGGAAATATATGGGTCCGCAGATGACTGATGCTATCGGAATGTCGTATGAAGAGTTTGAGAAAAATAATGACTTGGGACTTTTTCTTCAGCCGTTAACCGACATTCACCTGCATTCCGATTTTTCTGATGCGACTACACTGGAGCAGGGTGGAGACATCAAATATATATATATTTTCAGCATTGTGGCCATTTTTATGCTGGTCATTGCCTGTATCAATTTTATGAACCTCGCAACGGCTTCGGCTTCCAAACGATCTAAAGAGGTGGGTATTCGGAAAGTTCTGGGGTCAAACAAAAAGCAACTAATTTACCAGTTTTTGGCCGAAGCATTTATTTCCACGGTCCTTGCGACTATTTTTGCCATTTTGATCTTCGGATTATCCTTGCCTGGATTTAATCAATTAGCCGGAAAAAGTATCGAATTGGATTCTCTTCTGAAACCGCTTTATATTTTTTCCTTTATTGGGTTAATCTTTTTAATCACCATTCTTGCGGGTGGTTACCCGGCATTTTATCTTTCCTCATTTAATCCACTGAATGCGCTGAAATCAAAATTTTCCGGTAGCGGAAAGAATTCAGGGATTCGTGGCGGACTCGTGGTTTTTCAGTTTGTGATTTCCGCAGGACTCATTCTTGCCACTCTCGTGGTAAAAGAACAGATGAATTATATTCAGAATAAAGATATTGGCTACGAAAAAGATCAGTTGCTGGTGGTTCGCAACACTTACCTGCTGGGCAATAATGAAGATAACTTTATCCAGGAAATCAAAAATTATCCAAGGGTGGAAAATGTGACGCATTCTGCCTTCGTACCCGCCGGTGAAAGTGATAACGAAGTTGGCGGAATTTTTCTGAATGGGGAGTTTTTACGCCGCATGTATTTCTACAATGTCGATGAAAATTATATCCCGACGATGGGTATGGAATTATTGGCGGGACGAAATTTTTCCAAATTTTATGGGGATGAGAATGATAATGTGATCATTAATGAAAAAGCGGCAGAAGCGCTTGGCTTTGGAAAGGATGCCATTGGAAAAACTTTCCAAAGGGATACCGATGATGGTCCTCGTGACATTCATGTAATTGGAGTCATTAAAGATTTTAACTGGAAATCGCTCCACCAGGAAATTGACCCATTAGTTCTGAAAAGGAATCCTTATGGTGGGGTGATCGTTCGTTCTAAAACCGCAGATATGTCCGGGATTATTGAAAACCTGAATTCCAATTGGAACAGTTATAACCCAAAAGAAGCCCTGGATTATAGTATTCTGGATGATTCCTTCAACCATACCTATTTAAAAGAACGAAAAATGGGAACTATTCTCACACTTTTTGCCATTTTAACCATTATTGTGGCCTGCCTTGGTTTATTCGGATTAGTGACTTTTACTGCGGAACAGCGGTTTAAGGAAATCGGGATCAGGAAAGTTCTGGGTTCTTCAGCTACCCAAATTGTAGCCTTACTTTCCAAAGATTTCATCAAACTGGTAGGAATTTCATTTTTGATCGCCTTCCCGCTGAGTTATTATCTCATTAATAAATGGCTTCAGGATTTTGCCTTCAGAATTGAAATTAAATGGTGGTTATTCTTACTGGCTGCGATTATCACACTGGGAATCGCTTTCCTTACGATCGGGATCAAAAGTTTTAAAGCGGCAAGTATGAACCCCGTAAAAAGTTTAAAAACCGAATAAAATCATCAATCAAAAAATTTAAATATGATCAGGAATTATTTCAAAATAGCCTGGAGAACTATTCAGAAAAATAAACTGTTTTCAGCAATCAATATCCTAAGCCTCGCCATTGGTCTTAGTACTTCATTTGTTATAGGCCTTATGGTGTATTATGAGTTTTCATTCGACAATTTCCATCCTGATAAAGAGAAGATTTACAGGGTGGTCACGAATTTTGAACGCCCGGAAGGAAATGATGTGAACAGAGGCGTTTCGAAACCTCTCAAAAAAACTATGAACAACATTTCCGGGGTTGAAACTGCCAGTCTCTTCCTTACCTATGAACCGCTGAAGATTTCAACAGGCGAAAATGATAAAATATATAACAATCCCGAAAATGTTATTTTTACTGATGAAAATTATTTTAAAATATTTCAGTATAAATGGCTTGCGGGTAATAAGAATGACGCCCTTAAAGCACCCAATGAAATCGTAATTACTAAGGAAAGGGCAGATAAATATTTTCCGGGTATAAATGCGCAGGAAATTATTGGAAAAACTCTAGTGTACAACGATTCTATTAATACCAAAATTAAGGGTATCGTTTCCGAATTCCGAAAGAATACGGACATTATATTTCAGGAATTTATTTCACTTCCTACCGCAAAACAAAGTTATCTCAGAGAGACTTTAGCAGATGACTCCTGGCATAGTACAAATTCAGCTTCGCAGTTATTTTTAAAAATAAATTCTAATTCTGGCAGAAAAAATATTCAGCAACAACTCGATAAAATTTCCTTGGAATATTCTTCTAAAGAATCACTAAGAGAAGGTAGAAAAAGAACATTTCAGCTTCAGGCCTTAAAAGAACTTCATTTCAGTGAAAAATATGGAATTTTTGATTACGGCCATGACGCTGCCAGTAAAAAGGTTTTGCTGTCGCTGGGAGCGGTTGCTATGTTTCTGCTACTTTTAGGCTCAATAAACTTTATCAATTTAAGTACTTCACAGGCTACACAGCGCGCAAAAGAAATAGGCATCCGCAAAACTATGGGCAGCTCCAGGAAACAGCTTATTTTTCAATTTTTGAGCGAAACTTTTCTGCTAACGCTAATTGCGGGATTATGTTCTGTAATAATAGGAATCCTTCTATTAAAAATTTTTAACGAATTTATCCCGGAAAGTCTAAATTATCAACTCTTTTTTAAACCTGAAATTATTCTTGGAATAGCAGGGATACTCGTGCTCATCAGTCTGCTTTCAGGAATTTACCCGGCATTAATTCTTTCAAATTTCAGCACTACTTCCGTATTAAGAAATAAAACTGGAACAGGAAATAATATATCAATCCGAAGATATCTTACTGTTTTCCAGTTTACCATAGCTCAGGTATTGGTAATTATGACCTTACTGGTAAGTAAACAGCTTCATTATGCTTTAAGTAAAGACATGGGATTTAAAACTAGCGCCATAGCATTTGTAAGAACGCCGTGGAAAGAGAATGATTTCAATAAAAAATTAAGGCTCGAGAATAGTTTAAAAAATGATCCGAAAATTTCTAAAATAAGTCTCGGTGGTTCTCCTCCGGCTTCTACCAGCCTGCATAGTACGGGAATAAGTTTTTTTAAAAACGAGCAGGAGATTAAAATACCTCTTGAACTTATATATGGAGACCCTGATTACCTTGATCTTTACAATATTAACTTACTGGCTGGGAGGAAACCATTAAATGATACCATTCAGGAATATGTAGTAAATGAAACCTTTATGCACAGGGTAGGTTATAAAAGTCCTGAGAATCTGATAAATAAAAATTTAGTGAAAAATGGGAAAAACTATGTAATCGTTGGCGTTATGCCAGATTTCAATCAACGCTCTCTAAAGTCTACAATTCATCCCATGGCTTTTGTTCCAGATTATTCCAGAGAAACGGTGTCCCAATTTAATACCGTTCATTTTCTATTTAATGAAACCACAGATTTAAGTGAAACTATTTCTGATATTGAGAACAAATGGAAATCTATTTATCCAGATTCCGATTTTGAAATCCGCTTTATGGATCAAACAATTGCAAATTTTTACGAGAAAGAAAGAAGTACTAGAAAGCTTCTCGCCTGGGCTACGGGCCTGGCTATTCTAATAAGTATTTTAGGGCTGCTGGGACTGGTTATCTATTCAACAGAAAAGAGAGCAAAAGAAATAGGAATTCGTAAAGTCTTAGGGGCTTCTATTGCGAAACTTAATTTTCTTTTATGTCGGGATTTTATTGTTCCTATCGCGATCGCTTACTTAATCGCTTTACCTTCTGCAATATGGGGAATACGCATATGGCTACAGGATTTCGCCTATAAAGCCACTATGAGCTGGTGGATCTTTGCACTGAGCGGAATTGGAATGGTGCTAATCGCATTAATTGTAGTGAGTGTAAAAACCGTAAGTACAGCAATGAAGAACCCAGTAAAAACTCTAAAAATTGAATAAAATCAAACCTATGAAAAATAAATTTTTAGTTGCGAAACAGTCACTGATCGCTTTGATGATATGTGTTTTCAGTTTCAATTTCAGTAATGCGCAATCTGAAACCGTGAAGGTTTATCACTTTTCAGAAGTAACAATCAGTCCTTATATCGAAGCTGTATTTAAACAATCCAACGAAGAATCTGTGGTGATTGAAAATTCTAAGGTAGCTCGTGAAAAGATCAATATTGAAATTGACGGAAAAGAGCTTCATATCTACCTTGAAGACGCAAGAATTGTAGGAAAAGAAAAAGAAGTTCATGTTAACGGGCATGAGGTGGATAAGCCTATCTACAAAGGTACCGAAGTGCGAATTACAGTGAATTACAAAGAACTGGACGGAGTGGAAATACGGAGCGAGGAACGAATTCAGTTTAAAGACCCGATAAAAACGGTAGATTTTGCCCTGGATATTTATGGTTCTCCCAAAGTTTATTTTGAAAGCATTACTGCGGAAGAATTTAAAGTTGCCCTCTACGGCGAAAGTTACCTGAAAGTTAAAGGTGGAAAAGTAGATTTTCAGCGCTATCGCTGCTATGGAAGCAGTGAAGTGAACACGCTTGATCTGGAATCTGATAAAACAAAAATTGCCGCTTACGGCAGTAACCATGTGGTCATTAATGTTTCAGAAGAACTTAAAGTCTCGGCTTTTGGAGAATCAAACATTGAGTATAAAGGCGACGCCAGGCTCAAAAATGGGTTAAAAATTGGAGAAACAGTTATTCATAAAATTCATTAAAGAATTAAAATATGCTAAAATTAGAACACATCTATAAATGGGTAAATTCCGGCGGAAGAAGAATCTTTCTTTTAAATGATCTAAGCCTTCATGTTGAAAAAGGAGAATTCCTTTCTGTTATGGGTCCTTCCGGATCGGGAAAATCAACCCTGCTTAATATTATTGCCATGTTGGACGATTTTAATGAAGGGGAATATTATTTTGATGAGGAAGCCATTCATGAACTTAAGCCGAAGAAAAGAACAGCCATTTTTAATGAAAATATCGGCTTTATCTTTCAGGCATATCACCTCCTGGACGACCTTACCGTGTACGAAAATATCGAAACTCCCCTACTCTATAAAAAAGTAAAAAGTTCAGAGAGAAAGGCCTTGGTGGCCGATATTCTCGATCGCTTTAATATCGTGGGAAAAAAAGATCTCTTTCCGCATCAACTCAGCGGTGGACAACAACAATTGGTGGGAATTGCACGAGCGCTAATTATCAAGCCCAAGCTTATTTTGGCCGATGAGCCTACAGGAAATTTGAATTCCAAACAGAGCGAAGAGATTATGCAGCTGTTTAAAGAATTAAATGAAGAAGGAGTTACCATTATCCAGGCCACACATTCTGAAAGCAATGCAGCCTATGGCTCAAGGACCATTCACTTACTGGATGGAAGTGTCAAACATTATTAAAATCATCATTTTGAGTAAATTCATCATTATCATCACAATCTTCTTTTCCGGTATTTTAAAAGCCCAGGATCAATATTTAAGTTTAAACGAGTGTATTAAAATTGCTTTGGAGGAAAATATAGGCCTGAAGAGATCAAATCTTAATACAGAAACTTCTAAAGTATTTTTAAGGCAGTCAAAATCAGCTTTATTTCCAAATATCAATGCTAATTATAATTTAGGTATTAATAATGGCCGGAGTATAGATCCTTATACCAATGATTATATAGACCAGCAGCTCAAGTTCAGCAATGTAGGAGTAGATCTAACCGCGCAGCTTTTTAAAGGCTTTGAACTTCTAAATTCCATCCAACGGGACCGGTATAACTGGAAAGCCTCAGAAGCGGAAGCGGAAGAGGCAAAGCAGCAACTTATTTTAGAGGTGACACTGGCTTATTTCCAGGTATTGAACAACCGGGACCTGGTGGAACTTTCACAACTAAGGATGAAGGCCACAAAAGACCAAATGGAACGCCTGCAAAATTTGTATGAAGAAGGTGAAGGAAATCCTGCAGACTTTACTGACATCCAGGGGCAGATAAATGCTGATGCGGCCAGCTTACTGCAGGCAGAAAATGCCCTTTTGAGTGCTAAACTTGAACTTGCGAACCTGTTGAACCGGGATGAGGATTTCGAGGTAGATAATATTACATCAGATTCCGTGACACCATATATGTTATCTGCAGAGGAAGTTTATGCACAAGCCCTGGAGAATTTTCCTGGATTTGAAGCAGACAGATTACGTATTGATGCTGCTCAGGAAAATGTTGCTGTGGCAAAATCGCTGTACATGCCTGAAATTTCCCTTTTTGCCCAGGTTAACAGTAATTATTCCAGCGTTGCCAGGATATATACGGAAAATGGCACTGAGGTTATCCAGACTGGCCAGTTTATAACGGTAGGAGAAAATAATTATCCCGTCCAAACCAACCAGGCCCTGTTTGCCGAAGAAAAAATATCCTATTTGGAACAATTGAACAACAACCTGAATTCTGTAGTGGGCCTTTCGGTATCTATCCCAATTTTTAATGGTTTTCGAGCTAAACAACAGGTAGACCTAAGAAAAATTGAACTTGAGGATTCCAGACTGGAATTGGAAGCAACCAAAAATGATCTGGAACAGGAAATAAAACTCGCTTATAACCAGATGCAAACAGCCTATAAAAATTATTTTATCCTGCAAGATCAGGTTGAGGCTTATAGTGAATCTTACCGAGTGAATGAGATTAGATTCAGCAGCGGGGTTTCTAACTTTGTGGAATACATCATCAGCAAGAACAACCTGGACCGTGCAAAAATCAACCTCACTAACAGTCTATATGAATACATCATTCGGAGAAAAATCTTAGATTATTACGCTACAACAGATAATAATTTATTTATTATCCCGTAGATTGAGGATCATCAGGTGAATTTCAAATAACTACAGGAAAACTATCGTTAGAGACATTAGTTGTCTGTAATAACGGCATACCGCTGTTCCAGTAATTCCATATACTTTTCCTGATATTCCTCTGAAAGAAAGGAATTCCTGATCCAGTGTAAAGCAACTTTTTTATTCAGGCCGCATCTTTTAAAAACCCCATTGATTTGTTTCCTGTTCAGTTCCAGGTGTTCTCCCAATCGTTCGAAGTGTTCTTTCTTTATTTTCTTCTTTTTCCCCTCAAGCGTCAGCGCCAGCTCCTCATCATCTTCAGGATTGACAATTGAGACATTTAATAAATCATATGCAGGTGACAGGGACCAAATATCTCCTCTTTTGATGAGGGAGAAGTTCTTCAGATGCATATCATTATTTCCAGTAAGGAAACTGAAAACAGCTATTTCAAAAAAATAAAGCTTATCAAGTAAAGTATTATCAGAATAAGAACCGATGGCCTTCCCTACTCTTTCCATAGATCCTTTGTATTTATCAAAAGCTTCCAGGACCTGGAACATATCTAACATATGAATATTTTCATTGGAATCAGTGCGATCTGCTCTTCTGCTTATGTAAGACACTTCCCCACTCTGCAATCTGATTAAGCTGGACAAAACGGTTTTTATTCCAAAAGCCTCTGCAATTCTCATGGTCACATGTTCATTTTCAGGCATTTCAGGAGAGATTTCTAATGGTGGCTTTAAAATATAATTTCCATCTAAAGCCCCGATTACAGTTAATCGTTTCCTCTCTTCAGCAAGGGAACCATCAACAAGAGAGAGAGATAGCTTTGGTTGTACCCCTGGTACTGCAATGCTTCGTTCTACTACACTTTTTGCCAGTTCGGTCATTTCATTTATGGAATAGTTTAATTCGGGTGGATTTTCAGTTCCAAAAAACATCAGGCTACATTTCCTGTGGAAATCCTTTGGGTCCGAATTTCTTAACTTCTCATAGCAGTACAAACATCTACCTTGCATTTCCTTAAGTTATCGGGTGAACATTTACTGCACCTATGCAGTTTTTGCAGCATACTACATTTAGGTAATTTTCCACCTTTATATATGCAAAAAAATATAATCCCCGTTTTTTTAATATGCAGATTATGCATACCTAAGATAGAATTTTACATACCTCGTATCCAAAGCATACCATCTCTTTAATTTCCCTTCTTAGCTTGCCTTGAGAAATCAGCCATTAAAGGCCTCTTAATTCTTTTCTAATCTTAAACTTTTGATCTCAATGGAAACTTTAAAAATTTTAGAACAACTGGACCGCATTGAAAGACTTGTACGTGCCAATAAGAACGTACTAAACTTCGAAGAAGCCTCCGATTACACCGGCATCTCCCGCAGCTACCTGTACAAACTTACCGCAAGGGGTGAAATTCCCTTCTCCAAACCAAGGGGTAAAATGATCTTCTTTTCTAAGGAAAAACTGGATGACTGGCTGCTTTCCAATCAAAGAAAGTCCAAAGCTGAAGTAAGAACTGAAGCCGTGGACTATACCTTCAGAAACAAGAAAAGATTCTGGTAATCAATCTCATTAGTTATGTCTTCTTCACCTGAGAAAATATATGGAGTAAAAGAACCTAAGAAGAAAACCATCTATGACGCTATTTATGAATATACGGTGGTAAAGTATGACATCCGTTTTGATGAACTGGGACATGAATTTCAGATTTCTTTTAAAGATCAAAACCAGTGGGAGATCCTGGAAACTAATTCTTTTTTGATAGAGCTGGCACAATCAAACATTGAAGTTAATCCTGCAAAGCTGGAGATTTTCTTAAGATCTCATTTTATTCCTCGATTTAACCCTATAGCAGAGTATTTTAAAAAGCTGCCTAAATGGTACGGTGAAGACCATATTGGTGCTTTGGCTTCTTACCTTCCGCTAAAGGAACCTAATTTATTTATATATCACTTCAGGAAATGGCTGGTAAGAGCTGTGAAATGTGCTTTGGAGCAGGATTACTTCAATAAGCAATGCCTGGTCCTGGTGCATCCACAGCAGAATTCAGGGAAATCAACCTGGTGCAGGTTTCTCTGCCCTCCTGCCCTGTCTAGATATTTTGCGGAAGATATGACCACAGATAAGGATGCGAGAATTCAGTTAACAAAAAACTTTCTTATCAACCTTGATGAATTATCCATTTTGGCAAAAAAGGAAATAAATGCTCTAAAAGCTTATTTCTCCAAAACGATGATCAATGAAAGGCTTCCTTATGATAGAAAAAATACAACGCTTTACAGGACCTGTAGTTTTATTGGCTCTACAAACCGCGCCACTTTCCTTAATGATGAAACAGGTTCTGTGAGATGGCTTTGTTTTGAGCTGGAAGGGAGAATCGATTTCAGTTATTCCTGGAAAGTGGATATCAACAACATCTGGTCGCAGGCTTTTCATTTGGCCTATATAGATGAAGAGTTTTATCCTGAGCTTACCATTAACGACATCATCCACAACGAAGAACGGAATAAGAGTTTTAGAGAAACAAGTATGGAGGAAGAGTTATTAATTAAATATTATACGCCTAGCTCCGATCCTGCTGATTTCAAAACTGCTTCAGATCTGGTCATTCAGCTGGCCTGTATTAATCCCCGCTTAAACATGTATAGTATGGGAAGGGCATTGAAATCTGTGGGTTATGAAAGAGTAAAATCAAAAGAAAGCCGGGTCTATGGCTACCTGGTCAGGCAAAGGTTCAAGTCCACTCCTTTAGACATTTTATTAAAATAATTTACCCAATTACCCTATACCTGCTAAAAGTGCATAGACTAAGGATCCGCTAAGGGTAAATAAGTTATTGAACCATTTACCTCAATTACTTCCGGGGTAATTGGGCAAATAGAAAAAATAGCAAAAAAGAAGGAAAAGCCAGTATTCATGGGAGCTGGGTAAATGGATCATTAAAAAATAAAAAAATGGAATCAAATAATTTATCGTGGAGAAGTGCCCGTAATATTTGCATCGTAAAAACGCTGGCAAAATTAGGGCACTACCCCACCAAAACAACGGAGAAAGAAGCTTGGTTTCTGAGTCCCTTGCGGTCAGAAACCCAAGCCTCTTTCAGCGTTTCCTTGATTAAAAATCTTTGGTTCGATTACGGAATGGGAAAAGGTGGAAATATTATAGATCTGATTATGGTCATAAAAATCTATTCATTTCGGGAGGCAATAAATTACTTATCTGATAATGGTTCTGATTTCTTCTTTTGCCCGCCTCTGATTTCAGAAAGTACAAAAAGATCAGGGAAAATTGAAATTATAAAGACTGGGGCGATTACTCATCCCGCTTTGCTTCGATATCTTAAGGAAAGGTGTATATCAGTTCCTGTTGCAAAGAAGTATTGCAGGGAAATCTGGTACAAACTTGATGGCAAAAAATATTTTGCTATCGGATTGCAAAACAATTCCGGAGGATGGGAACTTCGAAACAAATACTTTAAAAGCTCCAGCTCACCGAAATCTTATACCCAACTATATAATTGTAAGGATCGTCTGCTAATAACGGAAGGCATGTTTGATCTTTTGTCCCTGGCTATTTTAGAACCTGAACTGGTGAGATATTCTGCATGTATCATTCTTAATTCACTGGCATTTATTGAACCTGTTAAAAGGCTACTTCCTGAATATGATCAGGTATATCTCTACCTGGACAATGACCCTGCAGGAAAAAAGCCACTACAGAACTTTTAAGATTTTATGATCATGTTACTGATTGCAGCAACTCATATAAAAAATATAAAGACCTGAATGAAAAACTGATCGCTGTTAAAAACGCTAATGGATTTGCTGTGGACATTTAAAACCAAGGAATAACAAAGCAAGATGTGTCATTGTCATGACAAATCTTGCTTTGCGCCCGGAGGTTGCAAAGATTTAAATGAAAAAATGAAAAGGGAATACATCCAGATCCGCTGCTCGATTTACGAGAAGAAGCTGCTTAAAAAAAGAGCGGCCAGGGCAGGAATTTCCCTTTCTGAATATATAAGGGCTACCGCTTTTGAAAAAAATATTGTAGAACGGATCAGTTCGGAGCAGCTGGAAGCTTACCAGATGCTGGTACAGTACAAGAACAATTTTACCCGCATCAGCAATATGTTTAAAAAACGGGATCCGAAACTGGCTACTGCTGTTAGCCGGCTTGCGGAAGAAATCAGAATCCACCTTAAAAACTTTAAAAAATGATCGGGAAAGGACATGCTATTTCCAGGACAGGGGCTTCTTTAGCCTACGGCTGGAACCAGGAGAAAGAAGCCGAAGTGGTATTAAAAGAACATTTAGCCGGGGACACTCCCGCGGAAATTACCGAAGAATTTAAGATCATCCAGTCCCAAAACCAACGCTGCACCAATAACACCCTGAGTTTTATAGTAAGCCCTACCATAGAAGATGGGAAGCACATGAGCTCCAAAGAGCTGGGAGAACTTGCTAAAGAATTTTTGCAGCAGATGAAGCTGCAAAACCACCAGGCGATTGGTTTTGTTCATAGGGATAAGGCGCATACCCATATTCACATCTACGCTAACAGGATCAGCCTTTCAGGAGATGTCTATAAAGACAACTTTATCGGAAAACGAAGCCAGCTGGCTGCAGATCATGTGGCTCAGAAACTAGGACTAACTACGGTACAGGAAGTACAAAACGAAAGACTGCTGGATTTAAAAGGAATCAGACAGGAGATCAAAAACATCAATGATAAAGTTCTGGAAACAAGTCCAAAATCCCTGGATGAGTATATCCATAAGATGAAGGAGCACAGGGTGAATGTTATTCCTACCATTAATAAATTGAACCAGCTGCAGGGCTTCCGGATGGAGTATAAAGGAGTGAACCTAAAAGCAAGCGAGGTAGATCGTGGCATGAGCGGGAACAGGCTTATTGCACAAATTTCCCTGAACAGGAATTTCACATTATTAAAGGAAGCACCGAAAAGCCTTCAATTGCTGAACAAAACAGTGCAACTCAGCTCCAAATTAACCACTAAAATAGCTAAGGATATTGTCAAAGGAGCTATAAAAATAGTACGGGATACCGGCATAGGCATGGGATATTAAATTTTTAAGCGATGAAAAAACTAGATGAAATTATGGAACTCATGGCCGATGAAATGGCCGATTTTAAAAAAGCTGTGCTGCAGCTTCAACTGCTTTCCAGGCAATTATTTGACCTAAGCATTCCCATCAGCACCGAAGCTTTGGAAAACCAACTAGACATATTTCTGAAAAAACAGGAAGCGCAAAGCCAGGAAAGGGATGAAATGCTGAGAAGCATTGATAAGAAACTAAAAAATGCCAGGCTTATTCCTGATTACCTGATTATCCTTTTTACAGTGCTGGGGATAACTGCCTTAGGATTGATTGGATATTTTGGTTATACCGCCAATGCAAAACAGGAAGAAAGCTTTAAAGTTTACCGCCTCATTAAAAAATCGGAAGATCAGCTGCAAGAGGATATTTTTGCAGCATATCCTGAGGTTAAAGAGGAATATTGCCAGTGGCTGGAAGATCAAAAGTAAGATTTGTCATGACAATTGGCCTTGTGGCAAAGTAATTAGTTTTTTCAGTACATCTTCCGGGAAGCCCTGAAAACAGGCAAAAATTTACAGTAAAAATATAAGTAGGATGCGCCCTATGCTGTTTTTATTTCCTGCCTGCCCCTTCTCCTTCGGGGCGGCAGGCAGACACGTTTAACTTCCCGTACGCTATAAAAACAGCACAGGAACCTCGCGCAGGTAAGTTATGGTAGATTTGGGGGGCACTAAAAGTAAAGTCGTGATATTAGTTCGGTTTAAAATATATTAGAAGGCTTCTTTGATTGGATAAGGAAAAAAGTAAACTATTTAATCATCACATAACTAAAATTTAAAATTACTTAAAGCCAGCGCTGCTCAGAAATGTTTTCTTTTGAATTTACCCTACAGCAGATGAGAAAACAGCTTCAATACCTAAACGATGAGCAGCTTTTAAAGCTAATGAAAAAAGGAGATGGCAAAGCTCTTGAGGAAATTTTTAATAAATACTGGAAAAGGCTTTTTTCCTATGCTTATAAAATATACGCTGAAGAAGAAATTTGTGAAGATATAGTCCAGGAAGTATTTATTAGCTTATGGAAAAAAGCAGGTACTTCAAAAATACTCCATCTTGAATCTTATTTATTGCATGCAATAAAGTACAAGGTTGCAAAGCATATAAGGAATTTAAAATTCGACCATACAAATTTGGAGATTCTAAACAATGCACCTTCTGCTGTTGAGAAAGGCCTGGAGTACACCGAACTCGAAGAAAAGATACATTCCGAAATTGGTAAGTTGCCTCCAAAGTGCAGGCAGATATTTATCCTAAGTCGTTTTGAAAACTTATCCAATGATGAAATTGCCCGAAAACATGATATTTCCATTAGAACTGTGGAAACACATATAAGTTATGCTTTAAAATATTTAAGATCCAGGGTGGAATTCATTCATACGGTACTCTTTATTATGATAATGTTTCTGAATAGTTAGCTACAACTCCTTTCTATTAAAAAATCTTTAAACGAGTAATTAGCACTAAGTGTTACAGGGAAAAAATGGGACTTACCGGTAAAAGCGACTATTTTGAAGCAAGAAGAATTCATAGCTTTATTTGAAAAATATGCCGAAAATTGTTGCAGCCGCAAAGAGAAAAAAGCTGTTGAAAGTATTTTAGGTCAATTTCAGGAGAAAAACAGAAATCTTTTTCCAGACCTGTCCCGGGAGAGAAAAAAAAGATTGATATCCACTATTGAGGTGTCCATACAAACTAAAAAGACTAAATCTCTCATTCCCATAAAGAAATTTGCTTTGGCGGCGGTTCTTGCTGTAATTATTGGCTTGGGGCTTTGGGTTTCTCTCTTAACCCCCTCAAAATCAATCACTCATTATTCCGGAAATGCAGAAAAAAAAGAGGTGCAGCTACAAGATGGTAGTAAGGTCACCTTAAATTCCAATAGTCGCATCACCTATTTTAAAACTTTCAGGGAAAAAAGGGAAGTCATCTTAGAGGGAGAAGCATTTTTTAAAGTGGCCCGCAATCCTGATAAACCTTTTACCATTACCACCGGTACAGTCAAGACCACTGTTCTGGGTACTTCATTTAATATAAATGCTTATGAACATAATCTGGTGAAGGTAAGCGTAAATACGGGAAAAGTAAAAGTGGAGTCGGATAAAAGCAGTGAGATGGCAATGCTTTCTAAAGACCAAAGGGTTTTATTTAAAGATGGTTATCCTGAAGCCATCCATAAAGGAATAAGTGAAGATTTAAGCGCCTGGACCAAAAATATAATCCTGTTGGATAATACCAGTTTAGCTGAAACCGCAAAAATCCTGAAAAACTGGTACGGGATTAAAATTGATATTGATGAAAAAACATTAGAAAACTTGACAATCTCCGGAAAATTTCAAAATGAAAATCCTCAGGATATTCTCCGAAGTATTGCCCTTGTAAAAAAGCTAAAAATAGATACGATCAACCAAAATCAGATTCTTATAAGAAGAAAAACGAAAATTTTGAATTAGCCAAAAAAGCCCATTCCTGCTGCAACAGGAATGGGTTGTAAAATTTAAGACTACAAAAAGTACTAATGTATATCCAAAATTTATAATGAATACTAAACTACAAATTTTTCTTAGAATTTTAGGAAAGAGACAGGCATGGCTTTTAATTTGTGCCATCTCCTCTTTACAGGCAGCACTTGCTTTCATTCCAAACAATCAAAATTTAGAAAATGTATATGTAAGCCTAAGCCTGCATAACGCTTCAGTTAAAGAGGTGTTTGCAACTATTGAGGAGGAAACCGAATTTAGTTTTGTTTATGATAACGGGGTTTTGAATACTTCGAAACTTTTTACCATAGAGGGAAAACATGAAAACCTGAAGTCTATCTTAGACGCTATAGGGATAAGAGCAGGATTTCAGTTTAAAAATTTCAATAAAACTATAACTGTAACCAAAATCAGTACTGCACCGAAGAATAATCCTCAACAACTAATCCAGGGAAAGGTCCTAGACGAACAAGGATTACCACTTCCCGGCGCTACAGTGAGGGAAAAAGGTACCTCTAACGGAACCAATACCGATTTTGACGGAAATTTTACTCTCGAAGTAAACAGTAATTCTCCTGTTTTGGAAATTTCCTTTATGGGATATGTAACCCAAGAACTAAGCCTTGAGGAAGGCCAAAATAAGATTAATGTACAGCTGATGACGGACAGCAACGCACTGGACGAAGTAGTTGTTGTTGGATACGGAGAAACCAGCAGGCAGAATCTATCTACTGCTGTGGGTACGGTGAATACCGCAAACATTGATCAACGTCCTGTAGCCGATGTAAGTTCAAGCTTGCAAGGACTTAGCCCAGGCTTAAACGTGACACAATCCACCGGAAAAGTTGGAGAGGAACCGCGTATCAATATCCGTGGATTTACCTCTATAAACGGTGGTACGCCTTTAATTTTAATAGATGGCGTAGAAGGTGATTTAAGCAATTTAAATCCAAACGATGTTGAATCCATAAGTGTTCTCAAGGATGCCGGTTCTGCAGCTATTTACGGAGCTAGGGCTGCTTTTGGAGTGGTGTTGGTAACTACCAAGAATGCCAAAGAAGGTGCTATTGTGGTAAATCTTGGAGCTACCACAGCTCTCAGTTCACCTACGATGAATACAGATTTCGTTACCGATCCTTATCTAGCGGTTAGCATTGTAGATGAAGCATTCAGAAATAATAGCGGAGCTTCATACACAGGTTACACTGAGGCGGATATGGAAGCCTTACTGGAAGTGTCCCAGAACCCTTCCCTGGCAAGGGTAATAGTTGATCAGCGAAATGGCCGGGAACAATATGTGCATTATGCACATACCGACTGGTGGGACACTTTTTTTAGAAAAACTTATCCCTCACAAATTTATACCGGTTCGATATCTGGCGGATCTGAAAAGATCAACGCTTATTTCTCATACCGCAATTTTCAGTCAACAGGGATTTTGAAAGTTCAGGATGATGAATATCAAAAATATAATCTTCGGGGTAAACTGGATATTGAAGCTACGGACTGGCTGAGCTTTTCAAATAACATGCAGTACAACAGTTCTGAAGATTTGGAACACGGAGGGACACAGTATGGGTACAGAGATGTCTGGGGAAGTATGATATGGGTGCATGCCCTGCCATCTTATATGCCAACCAATCCCGATGGAAGTGCTCTATGGCGAACAGAGCTTAACAACTACACGATTGGAGACGGCATTTATGCTTCTTTGTTACAGGGAACTTCAAAACAGGTAACCAATGAGAGTGGTTTTTCCAATATCGCAACTGCTGTTTTGAAACCATTCTCTTCCTTAGAATTTAATGCAAGTTATGCAATTCGCAGGAATAGCTACAGCCAGTATGAACGATCTACAAGAATTCCCTACTCCATTTACCCCGGGCAGATTCATTTGATGGGCTATGATTATTTAAATGAATACAAGACCGAGAGTAAATATGATGCTTTAAACGTATACGGAGAATACCGGGATGTTTTTGGCGATCATAGCATTAAGGCTACCTTAGGATATAATCATGAAATGTTCTTAACCAAAAGTATTTCGGCCGGAAAACAGAACCTAATTTCTAACGATCTAAACTCCCTAGGACTAGCCACGAATAACCCTACTGCAGACGGAAGTGCTTCAGAATGGGCTCTGCAGGGCTTGTTTTACCGATTGTCTTACGATTACGATGATAAATATCTCCTGGAATTTGACGGTAGGTATGATGCTACTTCCAGGTTCCCCTCAGCCTACAGGTGGGGATTTTTTCCATCGGTATCAGCAGGCTGGTTGATCAATAAAGAAGATTTCTTCAGAAATCTTTCAGGAGACGCTTTCAATTTATTAAAAATCAGGGCCTCATACGGTTCATTAGGGAATCAGAACATTGCAGATTACGCTTATTTCTCTACCCTACCTAACGGTATATATGATTATGCCATGAATGGGAGTAGGTTGAACTATATTGAATCTCCGGCTTTAAACCCTACAGAAATTACCTGGGAAGAAGTGAGTACTTTAAATCTTGGTGCCGATATTGGTTTATTTGATAACCGCTTATCCCTAATTTTTGATTGGTTCCAACGAGATACAGAGGGAATGTTAGCCCCCGGTGCCACTTTGCCAAGTGTTTTAGGAGCAGGTTCTCCACTTGAAAATGCAGCCGATTTAAGAACCCGGGGATTTGAACTCTCTATGAGTTATGGGGATTCCTTTGAGTTAGCTAACGACCCGTTTTCATTTTCCATAACCGGAAATTTATCCAACTCCAAGACAGAGATTACCAGGTTTGAAAATCCGAACTTAAGCCTTATTGATTTTTATGAAGGTATGACCGTTGGTGAGCTTTGGGGATATCGATTAGATGGCCTTTTTCAATCTGAAGAAGAAATAGCAAATCATGCCGACCAGAGTTTCGTATCCAACCGTATTACTTCCGGCGGAGGTTTGCAACCGGGAGATGTAAAATACATGGATCTAAACGGAGACGGCGTGGTAAACGAAGGAGAGAACACGGTCAACGATCCGGGTGACAAAGAAATTATTGGGAATACGGCTCCTCAATACCTGTATAGTTTTACTCTTAATGCACAGTGGAAAGGTTTTGATCTTTCGGCATTCTTCCAGGGAGTGGGAAAACAGGACTGGTATCCAAATTCAGATTCCCGGCTTTTTTGGGGGCCTTACAACAGGCCTTACAACTCTTTTATAAGAAAAGACCTGGCCAATAACATGTGGTCGCCGGAAAATCCTGATGCTTACTTTCCAAGGAATTACGGATATATAGCTTTGGGAGGTTCACTAGAAAAAGTAAACGACAGGTATTTGCAGAGTGTGGCTTATCTACGTTTAAAAAACCTCACTTTTGGGTATACCATACCGGAGGGTGTTATTTCAGATTCGGCTTCTACCAAGCTTCGCATTTACTTTAGTGGTGAAAACATCCTTACCTTTTCCCCTTTAACAGATTATATAGATCCGGAAGCGGCCAGTAACTCTGTAAATCTCAACCAGCCTTCCACTTCTGCCAACAGAAGTACAGCGCAAACAGTGCCATTTTCCAAAACCTATTCGTTAGGAGTATCATTTCAATTTTAAAAATAAAGTCATGAACTATAAACGCATTTTATTTATTAGTGCTATTTGCTTTAGCCTTTTTGCTTGTACCGAAGATTTTCTGAATAAAGAACCATTATCTGAGGTCACGCCTGATAACTTTTTTGCCACAGCCAGTGATCTACAACTGTATACCAACGGGTTCTACAGGATGTTTCCTGCTACTTCCATTTATAATGGAGATTCCAGGACAGACAATCTTATCCAAAATGAACTTAGTGATGAGTTGCGGGGTACACGTCTCGTCCCTACATCCGGAGGAGGCTGGGATTGGGAATATCTACGGGATATTAATTTCTTTCTTGAAAATTATGAAAGGAGCGATGATGAAGCTGCCAAGAATAAATATGGAGGGATCGCACGGTTGTTCAGGGCGTACTTTTACTTTGAGAAATTACAGCGATTTGGTGAAGTTCCTTGGTATGAAACCACTATTGACCCTACAGACGAGGAAGCTTTAACAAAGCCAAGAGATTCCCGACAGTTTATAGCAGGCAAAATCCTGGAAGATCTAAACTGGGCCATAGAACATATGCCAGCCGAGCAGGAAGTATATGAAGTAACAAAGTTTACGGCTTTAGCTTTAAAGTCCAGGGTAGGACTTTATGAAGGTACTTATGAAAAATATAGAGGAATCGAAGGATATGAAAGTTATTTAGAGGCTTCGGTAGAAGCTTCGGAGGAACTTATAACTAATTCTCCATATACCATATATAGCACGGGAAACCCGCAGGAGGATTATGCCAACCTTTTTAATTCCCATGATGCTATAGGCACCGAGATGATTTTGGCAAGAGCATATTCAGAAGCGCTGAATATAGGCCATAATGTGAACTATTATACCACCACTTCTTCATACGGAAGACCGGGAATGCCCAAAGACTTGGTGAATAGTTATCTCAATAGTGATGGTTCTCGTTTTACCGATCAGGAAAATTACAACCAGGTATTTTTTACTGAAGAAGTTGATGATCGTGATCCTCGCCTGGAACAAACAATCCGTACTCCGGGTTATACCAGGAAAGGACAATCAATGGAGCTCGCACCGAATCTTGGTGCTACGGTTACGGGTTACCAAGTTACCAAATTTGTAACCGAGCCGGTTTATGATACCAACGGGCAATCGATAACCGATTTGCCTTTATTCCGGTTTGGTGAAGTCGTATTAAATTATGCTGAAGCAAAAGCAGAACTTAATACCTTAACACAGGAAGACCTGGACAATTCCCTAAATCTTTTAAGAGAAAGGGTGGCTATGCCCCATTTATCAATGGAAACGGCTAATAGCCATCCCGACTCTTTTCTTGCCGGGCAGTATCCTAATGTATACGGAAGCAACAAAGGAGTGATTTTAGAAATTAGAAGGGAAAGGCGTATTGAACTTTTTATGGAAGATTTTAGATGGGACGATATTGTACGTTGGAAGGCAGGAGAAACACTAACGCAGCCAATACGCGGTATGTATTTCCCAGGAGCCGGAGAATATGACTTAACAGGAGACGGGGAGACAAATGTGGTATTGTATGAAGGAGAGCGACCCGGCAACCTTATATCTGGAGTCCAGTATTATGAACTCGGTGCCGATATAACTTTGGATGAAAATGGATTAATTGAACCACATCCCGATTTTGGCAATCGCACTTTTAACGAGAATAAAGATTATCTCTATCCAATTCCGCGTATAGAATTACAATTAAATCCAAATCTTGAACAAAATCCAGGCTGGGAATGAAAAATTTCATAATTACTATAGCTTTTACTCTGGCAAATCTTGCCGGAACAGCACAAAAAACAGAATCAGGTTTAACTGTGGCATCTTATAACATAAGATATAACAGCCCTGACGATGGAGTTAATGTATGGGAAAACAGAAAAGAATGGCTTAGTCATAGTATCAACTTTTTTGATATTGATGTTGTGGGAGCACAGGAAGTGACCTACACACAATTGACGGATATGCAAAATTTCCTTCCCGACTACCAATCTATCGGCGTAGGTAGAGAGGGTGGGAAAAAAGGTGAATACAGTCCGATATTTTATGCTAAAGACCGGTTTGAAGTATTGGACAGCAGCACGTTTTGGCTCTCTGAAACACCACAAAAAGTAGCTTCAAAAGGCTGGGACGCGGCACTGCCCCGTATTGTTACCTGGACTAAATTTAAAGACAAGAATAGTGGAAATACCTTTTATTTCTTTAATACCCATTTTGACCATAGGGGAAAAGAAGCCAGGAAAAACAGTGCAGCATTGATTGCTGAAAAGATTAAAGAAATTGCAGGGAACGAACCTGTTATTCTAACCGGGGATTTTAATACGGCTCCAGATGCCGAGCCCCATAAAATTCTTATTGATAACCAGCTTTTAGATACTTTTTCTGAGTTGCCTGCAGAAAAAAAATATTCCCCCGGCTATACATTTAATAGTTGGGATGTTGAAGCAGGCGGCAATCGCTACCGCATTGATTATGTCTTTTATACAGGCGAGGGATTGTCTCCTGAAAAATACCAGGTTCTTGATGGCCAGAGAGGAAGAAATTTTATTTCCGATCATTTTCCGGTAATCGTGAAGTTTAAATGGGAGAATTCTGAAGCTTCAAATAAGCAATGATGAGGTCACTGTCTTTCATATTGATATTGGAGGTTGTCTTTTTGGTGACCTCCTTTTCTTCATATTTTCCACATGCTACTTTTCAGAATTCCGGTGAAAGTAAACAGGAGCTTCTCGTGATGTCCTATAATATTCATCACGCTAATCCTCCTTCTAAACCTGATAGTATAGATATTAATGCTATAGTACAAACTATAATGGCCCAACAGCCAGATCTTGTAGCCCTGCAGGAAATAGATGCCGATACTGAAAGATCAGGAAAGGGAAACCAGGCACAAATAATTGCAGAAAAGCTTGGGATGCATTTCTTTTTTGGCAAGGCTATAGATTTTGAAAGTGGTGGATATGGAGTGGCCATTCTTTCAAAATATCCTTTATCAGAAAAAACCGTTCGTAAATTACCATCAAAACCAGGAACCGCCGGTGAAGCCCGTGTCTTGGCCACTGCAAAGGTCACACTTCCAAACGGAAAATCTCTCCGGTTTGGAAGCACACATCTGGATGCACAGAAAGAAAATATCAACCGGCTCCTTCAAATTAAGAAAATAGCAAAAATTTCTTCGGAAGAAAAATTTCCCTTGATTATAGCCGGGGACTTTAATGATACTCCGGACTCCGAGGTTATTGAGATTCTGGATAATAATTTTAATAGGACTTGTAACAACTGTAAACCAACTATTCCGGTGAATACTCCTTTACATGCAATTGACTTTATTGCCTATAAGCCACAGGAAGATTTTTCGGTTACAGAACACGAGGTTATAAACGAAACTTACGCTTCAGATCATTTACCAGTAGTAGCGACCATAAAACTCAATTTTTAGTACCTTCAAAAAAATGATATCATGATTCAACTCTACCATATTTCAAAAAAGATACTGCTTACACTTAGCACTTTAAGCCTGGGCCTTGCACTTGCCGCTCAAAATAACGTACAAGGTTACGTGTACGAAGATACCAATAACAATGGCAAACGAGACAGGCGTGAAAGCGGAATTGCTGAAGTTGCCGTTACCAATGGTACCGCAGTGGTATTGACCGATAACCAGGGAAGATATGAACTTCCGGTTGGCGATGACAATATTATTTTTATTATAAAACCTGCTGGTTACATGTTGAAAACGAACGAAAATAACCTGCCACAGTTTTATTACCTTCATAAGCCCAAAGGATCTCCGGAGGCCGAATTTAAGGGGGTGAGCGCAACTGGAAAATTACCGAAATCCCTTGATTTCGGATTACTTCCTTCAGAAGAAAAAGAAGAGTTTACCGCTCTTATTTTTGGAGATCCGCAACCGTATTCTTTAGAAGATATGGATTATTTTGCCCGTGGCGTAGTCTCAGAAGTGGAGGGGATAGAAAATGTGCTTTTTGGCATTAGCCTTGGCGATCTTGTGGGGGATGATCTCGATCTATTCAAACCCTATATTAATACGATGCAGAAAATTGGAATTCCCTGGTACAACGTGATGGGCAACCATGATATGAACTATGATGCCGAAGAAGATTCGCTAAGTGACGAGACCTTTGAAGCACATTTTGGCCCTGCCAACTACGCATTTAACTACGGAAAGGTACATTTTATTATACTGGATGATATCCTCTATCCAGATCCGCGTGATGGGGAAGGATACTGGGGCGGCTTTAGAAAAGACCAGCTTGATTTTGTCGAAAACGACCTGAAATTTGTGCCTGAAGATCACCTGATAGTCATGGCCTGGCATATTCCGCTTGGTGAACCTGAAGGGGATCCGTACAGGGATGAAGACAGGGAACGGCTTTTTGAAATATTAAAAGATTATCCTCATACCTTATCGCTTTCAGCACATACCCATATCCAACGCCAGGATTTCTTCGGAAAAGAAGAAGGCTGGCAAAGGGAAAAACCGCATCACGAATATAATATAGGCACCACTTCAGGCGACTGGTATTCCGGCAAACTTGATGAAGAAGGAGTTCCTGTTTCTACGATGCGTGACGGTACGCCAAAGGGTTATGCCTTTATCCACTTCAACGGAAATGAGTATGATGTAAATTACAAAGTAGCCGGTGAAGAGAAAGATTACCAGATTAAAATTTTCGCTCCCAAAGTAGTGGCAAAAGATCAGGGTACACAGGCGGGAATTTTTGCGAACTTTTTTATGGGAAATAAAAACGATAAGGTAATGTACCGCATTGATGAAGGAGAATGGAAAGAAATGAATTATGTGGGAGAAGAAGACCCGAGCTATGTGGCGATGGTTTATGAATGGGATCTGGCTGATGAATTAATGCCAGGCCGGCGATCTTCTAATCCTATAAACAGCAAGCATTTGTGGAGGGGCAGCATTCCTACCCGCCTGGAAGCCGGGGAGCATACCATCGAAGTTAAGGCAACCGATATGTATGGAAAAACATTTACAGCAAAAAGCAGTTATAGATTAGAGCAGCAGAATTAAAGTTCCTTGTTTAGTTTTGATTGTGGAGGCCTGCCAGCAAATTATTTTGATGGTGGGCCTTTTTTCTTTTTCTTACCAGCTCCAAAACTGGAAGATTACCTTTGCCTCTTTTATTTACTTTATCATTTTTACCCGCTATAACAGAACCTATCCTTATAGTGACAATGATACTTACTTGACCGCATGGAAGTACAAATAGCTATACCAGAAAAAATTTTGCCTTTAAATTTTTTGATTTGCCTCAGCAGTCTTTTTTTCTGAGAAGATTTATTTAAGCCATTAACACTTTACCTTTATCAATAAGAATTAGTTCGTTTTTGATAAGTTTTTCTTCGTTAATTGACTATAATTTCTAAAAAAGGCTAGTAATGTTCGGGATGATGTTTGAGGGAGAGTACGCTAATATAAGCATAGAAGATAATATTTTGTTTCTGGAATACAGTCCTCGCCTGGTTTTGACTTACCATGTAGCAAAAGAAGTTTTAAGCAACCGCCTTGCTTTTCAGCAAAATAAAGCTTACCCGGTATTTTGTAACACATCAGGTATTATAAGTGCCGAAACTAATGCATTGGACTACTTATCCCATGAAGGCACGCTGCTTATCATGGCTATAGCTTTTTACGTTAATGCCCCACTTAATAATCTTCTTACTGAATTTTTCCTGGAAACCCACAGCAGAAAAATTCCTGCAGGGATTTTCAAATATAGAAACCAGGCGCTAAAATTTTTAAGACCCTACACCCAATGAAGTAGTAACTGAAATTTGATTTATGGAGCGGGAATTTACAAGGGAGAGTCTAAGGGGAGTTTACAGGATGTTATTTGAACTGGCCAAAGGGAATTTTGCATATCAGATAAGACGAACCCAACATCACGACGAATTGGAAGGCCTGATTGCCCTTTTCAATATGACTGCTGAAAAGTTAAACAGGAACAGGAATCAATTCCTGTGGATCAACCGGCATAATGAAGTGGTGGTTGTAAAAACATTAAGCTTTTTACTCAATAGGGAACTGCAGGTTCTTGATTATAATGCTGAGGATGAAAAATTAAAAGAATTTGCCAAATCTGGAAAAATTAAACGGCAAGCTTTCGAGAATCTATTAACTCCCGAATCTCGAATACAGTGGAGGAATGCTCTTCAACAACTCTTTAACCACACTAGGAATTTTATCAGTTTACTACTGGAGTATGAGCTTCATGATAATTTAGAACTGAATTTACCGTCTGTTATTGCCAAAGTACATCATGAAGATATTGTGAAATTTATAGTTACCTCTTCCCTGCTGGATACCCAAAAGGATGAATTCTTTAATTTTCAGGGGAACGCTAACTTGAATAATCTTTCTATCTGAGACCAGCAACTCTTCCAGGATATTGAGGATTATATTTTGGATCACCTGGACGAATCATTAAAGCCTCTCTACGAAATCGCTGCTCTTCATAATACCAACGAGCATAAAATTAAAACAGGATTTAAAAAGGTTTTTGGATCAACGCCAAACCAGTATCATCGGGAACAGCGGATAGAACGGAGTAAAATACTTATTGAGAATACCGATCTCTCCTTATCTGAGATAGCGCAAAAAATGGGGTTTGCTTCCTACCCTGCATTTTCTAAAACATTTAAGCAATTAGCAAAAGTCACCCCCAGGAAATACAGCAAATCTACCAGGAATTCATAGCATTTGATATTATTTCTCCTTATTTGACAAGTTCTCCTACACTTGAGATAAGTATTCTTCTGCAATTTTATATCATAATCAAAAGAGAATATCAGATGCCACTAAAGGTTTACATAGAGGAATTTATCAGGTATACATTTATACTCTTATTTTATTATGCAGCGGTAACCAAACTTTTGGAGCACCCAAAATTTTACAATGACCTCCTGAACAGCCCTGTGTTTGAATACAAAAGAATAGCAGGATTAATGTCATGGTTTATACCCATACTTGAATTAACTATCGCCGGATGCCTAATTAGCACGGTTTACCGGTGGCTGGGAATGTATCTGGCATTCGGTTCAATGGTATTGTTTACAGTTTACATATCTGGAATATTATTATTTAGTGAAAATATTCCCTGTTCCTGTGGCGGGATCATCAGCAATTTTACCTGGCAGGAGCATCTCATCTTTAACATGTGTTTTCTCTTATTAGGATTACTTGGGGTATATCTTCAGCAAAAAAGATATACATCAAAATATACATGAAATAGTATTGCGCAATACTACAGAAGGACGCCTGAACCTAAACCGGGAAAAGGCATATTGTTTAATTTTTAAATATTATAATTATGAAAAAATCCAAAATTTTAATGCCCGTGATGGCATTCGTAATGGCAATCGGTCTGGCATTTGCCAATAAAGCAAATGTGCAGTCTGCCGGATGGATTAATCTGGATGGAGTTGCCACACAATTAAACGATGATCCGTGTAATGGTACGGGATTTAGTTGCCGGGTCACTTTTGAAGATGATGAACAGGAGCGTATTTTTACAGTATATACAAACCAATCGCTCCAGACTCCTAAACCAAGTTCCTCTCTTTCTCCACATAGTCTGCCAGAAATGCCAGATTAGGAGTTGAAAAGCCCCGGAGGAAATTCCGGGGCTTATTTTTTAAATCAGGCAGTTGTTGAAACTCTTTAATCCTGCAACGCCTTTCCAATAAAGTCAAACCTGCTACTTTCCGTGAAAAATGTCTGAGCCGCCTCCTTAATCGCTTGTGGAGTAAGAGATGAACAATATTCCTCAACCCTTGCCTTTTGTGGTGGTACGGCATCGTATTTGTAATAATCATACAAACGTTCCAAAGCTTTAGAAGTACTGCCTTTCCATTCCGTATATTTGGGGATTATCGAATTATCCAAAAAATTATCCAGCTCTTCCTGGGTAATTTCTTCATGCTGCATTTCTTGTATAATTTCTTGAATGTCATTTAAAATCAGGTTAGCCTCGCTTTCCATACATGGGACCGTGACACCAAGCATTGTTGTATCAATATCTCCATTATTACTATATGAGGGTATTACAATATATATTCCCCTTTTTTTATTATTGCGCAACTGGTTCACCTTTCGAAACAGAATTTTGGCAAGTACCTGAATTTTAATTCTGTTCTTCCAATCATCATACTCCTGACGTTTAATATAACGAGCGGATATTATAGTGTTCCCATTAGTTATAGTTGGAATATCAAGAATTTGATGTTTCGGACCTTCGGGTAATTGAAAGTCATCTAAGGACTTGAAAAGACTTTGATTATGGTTGGGCAAATTACCCAGGTATCTATCAATCAAAGGGATTAGCTTTTCACTTTCCACAGAAGAGGTTATTAAAAAAGTAAATTCTTTAGCCTCATCGAAAATAGAATGGTAAATTCGATAAGCTTTATCCATTTCAATATCCTGTACAGCTTGATATCTTTTACTTATAGATAAACTACTATTGGGAATTAGAAGTTCAGTATTTACTCCCCCAACAAAATCACTTGTGGACTTTTTATAGGGAGGATGAAGGAATCGCTGCCACTCCTCCCATTTCCAACTTTTAAATGCCGTCAGGTCCTTCCTGGGAGAACTCATATATTTGTAGAGCATTTGAAAAAAAGTTTCAAGATCTTTCTCCTGAGCTCTACCATTAATACCGCTTTCGGTATCCGATATATATGTTTGTAACCGGTGAATAGAGTTTCTGGATAAGAGTTCACTCAATTGAAACTTGTCCAGGTTTTCAATTCCGGCATTATTAATCACTAGAGGAGAAAGTAAAGCCGTGTAATAATCCTCTTCCGGAAAATTTAATGCGCCTATATTACGAAAACCATGAACATTAATACTCCCTTTATTCATTGAGGTCTCTGGTAATTCTTTTAAAACAACCTTAAGACCATTTGAAAGTTTAAAAATTCTGGATCCTAACGAATCTTTTGGCAACTCCTTTAAACCTTTGGTTTTAAGCACATCATTGAATTTTAAGCTATCCTTATTCTTTAAAATGGGCTTAATCATCTTCGGTCTTACAGAAGCAATCCATCGCTTTGTATTTTTTTTCCAATATTCCTTATTTTGTTGTTGGGTCAGAGGAGCTATAACCGCTATATCATCTGGCATTTCAGGAATAAAATCTCTAAGTATCGCATTGAATTCCCGCAAACTTAAATTGGACCACCACGATTTTATTTTATCCGGACTTTCCAGTGGCACCTTTTTTTTACTGAGCACCTGTTCTTTAATTTTGTTGCTCCAGTACCCAAAAGAAGAAGTGTCTGTGTTTTCCAGGTTTTGAATGCCTTGTATTTGAATCTTTTCCCATTGGGGAGCAGAAATTCCCTTATTTTTCAAACCCTTTATTAGTGCATAACTCTTTTGTAATGCGGGAATTTCATATCCTGATTCAGCTTTTATCATTATGTCAAGAGCAGGTATATTAAAACTCCAATTTGAACTTGAAATATATCTGACCTTATAGTCTTTTTGTTGATTCCAAAGTAAGTCATTGATGCTTCGGTTTAAGATTGGTTTTATCCATTTCCATTGCGCATCGGTTAAATAGTTTAATTTCCTATCCCTTATGAAGCAATGAAAAATCACTTCTTTCTTATTTCCCACGTCCTGGTCTTTACTTTCCAGGACTAAAAACTGAGAAGGACCATTCAGAAATTTTTCTGAACACTTTTCATCAACACCTCCAACTGGTTGATCCTCCGAAGAAGAAAAAAAAGATTGTATCTCAGATTTCCATTTTGCAATATTTCCCACATCACCAATGATTACCAGGGAACTGCGCTCTGGCCGGTACCAGGTGTTTAAAAAATCCTGAGTTTCTTTTAAATTGAATTGCTGTATATGTCTTAACAGAGAATCAGGTTTAACGGGAGTAACCAGGCAATCAGAAAGTTGCGCATTGATTAAGGCTTCCTGATAAGAAAATTCAGTGGTAGCCTCCCTGTAAACAAACTCTTCATAAAGCACCCCTTTTTCAGAATTTATAACTTCCGGATCAAGTTGCAGATTACCCGATGACAGTTTTGAAAAGAGAGACAGTATTGTTTTCCTCAGAAATTCATCACCCGAAGAATAGGTGAAACTATAGCTGGTGTGGTCGTTAGAGGTTGAGGCGTCCAATTTAATTTTACCTAAATTAAACGCTTTTTGCAAATTATGGTTAGCCATCAATGCCCTGTTGCGAAGCTGTGTCATAGGCAGGTGCTCTAAAAAGTGAGCTAAGTCCCATTGCCCTTCTAACTGGTTTTGTTTTCCGGATTTAACGTACAGGTTTATTTGTATTTGATTGCCTGGATCTTTTAACGGTTTAATATAATATGTAAGCCCATTTTCCAGTTGTCCCGAAAAAATGGAATCTCTCGCTGTGCTATTAATTTCCCAGGCATTGGCCGGAAAACAGGATATACTAATAAATACAAGTAAAGGCCATATTAATAGCATTCGATTAGCGCCTGGTCTAATATCCCTCATTTTGCTCAAGGTTTGGATTTTTCATTCGTTCCTGTTCGGGTATTGGGTAAAACACATCGGTTGGCTCCCATAATGGTTCATTGTTTAGTACCTCACCGGCAGAATCGGTGCGTTTAAGATCCAGCCATCTGTGGCCCCACTCTGCAAAAAATTCCCTTCTTTTTTCCAGGAGAATAAGATCAATTAGTTGACTTGATGATATCCCGGGACGGGTTTCACTTATTAGAGGTATTTCGGCTCTTTCCCTAATGATATCAATATCTGCAACAGCTCCATCAATATCATCCATTCTGGCCCGGGCTTCTGCCCTTATTAAAAACTGCTCCGCCAGCCTGAGCACCATGGAATATTCCATGATATCACCTCCGGAGGCATCGTATTGTATTTTATATTTATTCGGATAGAAATAAGAACCGGTATCATCACTATAAGTTCCAACCCAGTAGGTAAACCGCTGGTCGCCCTCTTCCCAAAGTGCCATTAAATCTTCTGAAATTTCAACCGGGCTGCTTCCTGAAGAAATCCTAACAAACAGGTTGCCTTCTCGTGTGTGCCGAAAGCTTCCACCCCATCCTGCCGGAGAGATCTGCCAAATTGCTTCCTGGCTGTTTGCCAGAAATACCTGATTGGGATCATCCAATAATTGGTACATATTCCCTGCTGAAATCACCTGCGTACTATAAAATTCCGCCTGCTGCCAGTTTTCCTGAAATAGGTAAACCCGTGCCAGCAAGGCCATAATGGCATAAGAGTTTACATAAGTTCTTTGGTCATCAGGATATTCCGACCCTACCAGTTCAAGTGCTTCATTAAGGTCAGCAATAATTTGTAAATTAATTTCTTCTGTTGTGGCATTGGAAGCCAGTGCATTGTTATTATAATCTGTAGTAAGAATAAGGGGGATTTCATTATACAGGTTTACCAGGTAGAAATATGTAAAGGCCCGGATAAATTTTGCTTCTCCCAAAATACGGTTTCGGCTTTCCTCGGTTAAGCCGGAGAAATTTTCAACACCTTCCAGGAGGGTATTAGCCATATAAATTGTACTATATGCACCCGACCACAGGTCAAGGTTAAAACTGTTAGAGGGAGATATTTCATAATCCGCGAATTCTACCATCTCTTCTGTAGAAGTGGTTATGGCAAAATTATCGCCTGATAAGCCTGCCAAAAAGGTAACCGAACGGTTTCCACCGGCTGCAAAGGAGGTATTAAATAATTGGGTATAAAGTCCCTCCAGGGCACTTAGTGCTGTTTTATCATCATTAAATACGGTTTCTCCTGTAATTCGATCGGAGGGGACATCTACTTCAACAAAGGATTCACAAGAACATAACATTCCTATGACGCACAGTCCATAAAAAAACCTGCTACATATATTATTTACTATCATTTTTCAATGTTTAAAAGTTAATTTCTACTCCGGCTGTAATAGTTCGCAATGCCGGTAATTCTATACTTCCGGGAACCTCCGGATCCAATCCCTTATATCCGGTAAATGTGTAGAGGTTCTGGCCCTGCAAAAAGAGCCTTGAGGAATTTATAATTTCACTGCTTATTGGCAGACGATAACTTAAGGCGAGAGATTTAAGTCTTACGAAAGAGGCATCGGTTGTGATATAATCACTGCTTAGCGCATTGCGATAAGCACGATTGGACAATGTTGATTGTGAAGCTTTTTGGGTAACATTTAGGTCTCCCGGAGCTTGCCATCTGTTATCAAAATCTTCCTGTAATACATTAGCCATTCGCCCAGGCGCCGTTCTATAAAATTTAGCACCTTCCTGGCCTACGAATTCCAGTAAAAAGGATAAATTCAAGTTTTTATAACTAACCTGGTTTTGGAGTCCCCCAAAATACTGCCTGCCCAAATCCTTAATTACCACCCGATCCTCGTAATCATATGTCCCGTCCTGGTTTACGTCCTCTACCTGGAATAAACCGGTTTCAGGGTCAACACCATTAAACCGGTATAACATTGAAATACTTAAAGGCTGTCCTACCTGATAGATGTTGGCATAGGATGTTTCTTCAATACCGGGAAAGGCAACAAGCTTGGTTTCAGGTAAGGTAATGTTGAAACTGGTTTCCCAGCGCCAGTTATCGGATTGAAGATTTATTGAAGACCCTTCTATCTCCCAACCCGTATTTTGTACTGTGGCAGGAAGGTTAGCCTGAACAAAACCAAATCCGGTAATAGCAGGAAGGGTATATCCCACCAACTGGTTTGAAGACCTGTTGCGGTACCAGCTTAACTGAAGCCTTACCCGGTTTTCAAAAAATCCAAGTTCCGTAGCCGCTTCAAGCTTTTTATTTGTTTCCCAGGAATAATCAGAATTTACAAGTTGAGTTGGATATAAACCGCCCGGTGCCGGTGTAGGCGAAAAAGTATCAAGGTAACCGTAATCCTGGATCTGGTCACTACCGGTTATACCGTAGCTCCCCCTGATTTTCCCGAAGCTCAGCCATGAATTTTCTCTTATGAAACCTTCTTCTGAAAATATCCAGGCAGCGCCTATGGCCCCAAAATTAGCAAAGCGCTTGTCCGGTCCAAATCGGGAAGAACCATCGCGCCTCCCTGTCAAATTCAATAAGTAGCGATCTTTAAAATTGAGCCCCAACCTGGCAAAAACGGCATTGTATTTATATATGATTTCACGATTATCTGAAACATAAACAGCACCGGCAGAGGCAAGGTTTCCTACCAGTTGCTCATTGGAATAACCAACGCCGCTCATCCGTAAATTTTTACTTCTACGCTCCTGAAAGGTAGATCCTATTAAAGCATCCAGCTTTAATTCTTTTATTTGAGAATTATATTGCAATTGGGGTTCTATAATCCAGGAATTCCTATTCGTAAGAGAGTGGCTGGAACGGGCTTGCGCCCTGTCCCATAACCTGGGGTCATAAGCTTCTACGGGATTTTTAACCAGTTCATCGTTATCCAGCATGGTATAGCCTGCATTCGTTTTGAACTTTAGGTCTTTTATTATTTCGTAAGATATACCCAGGCTGCTTATTAGCTGTTGTACGTTTGCAGTACTGGTATTGAGAGTAACCGCAAGAGGATTGGTCCAGGTAGAGTTTTCCCAGTTTAAACTGCCATCATCATTATAAAGTGCCGGTGCATTGGGTGAAAGTGCCAGTGCGTCAGATATAAAGCTTGAACTGTTAAACTGCTTATTGACATCAATACCATAATTAACAGATAACTGCGCATTAAAACGATCATCCTTATTTCTATGGTTTAGTGCAAGTCCCGTAGTCCATTTCTTATAGCCAAAATCTCCCGGGAAGACTGTACCCGTTTTAAAATATCCTCCGGATAACCGGAATGAAGTGTTTCTATTTCCTCCTGAAATGTTTATATCGGCATTTGTAGTTTCAGCGGTTCCGCCAAAGAGTACCTTTTGCCAGTCGGTATCCCTTTCCTGGCTCCAGAGCAGCAGGTCTTCTGCATTGGTAGGAGTGGGATTTTCACCATCATTAGCGAAAGCTTCCTTCCGCAATGCCAGGTAATCTGGGGTGTGTAATATGTCTATAAATCGGGCTACTTCGCTTACCCCGGAATAAACCCGCGCGGTAACTTCTGTTCTTTGTCCAAATTCATTACCGTTTTTTGTAGTAATCAAAATTACACCATTGGCGCCTCTGGAGCCATAGATAGCCGTCGCATCGGCATCTTTTAGAACTTCAATACTTTCTATATTGGAGAGGTTTAATGAGTTTAATGGATCCAGCCCCGTAATCGTGGAAGAGGTCATCCCGCTAAAACTGTGAATAGGGCCTGAATCTATGGGAATTCCATCTATTATATAAAGAGGTAAGTTTCCGTTATTCTCAAAAGAAGTACGTAAGCTGTTCTGCCCACGTATTTGAATTTGAGAAGCTGTTCCGGGAATACCACTTCTTTGTACTACGGAGACCCCCGCCATTCTCCCCTGCAATGCCTGGATGGGGCTTACCACCGGCAGGTTTTCTATTTCCTCTGCGGTTACGCGGGAGATATTTCCCGTGCTTTCCCTCCTTGTAGTATTGTAGTAACCGGCATTAATTTTTACCGCATCCAGGGCATTTACATCTTCCTCCAGTTGTACGTTGATCTCGGTTTGGTTCCCTACCGGGATCTCCTGCCTTTTATAACCTAAAAAGGAAAATACCAGGGTTTCCCCCTGCCCCGCGGTTATGGAATATTCTCCCTCAAAACTGGTTACGGTACCGCGGGCTTCTCCTTTTACAGATACGGTTACCCCCGGCAGCGGCAGGTTGTCTTCTCCCGTTACCGTACCGGTAATTTGCTGTTGTTGTGGTGTGTGTTTTGTAGTTAAAACTGCCGCATGTGCCGGCACTGCCAGTATGTAGATAATAATGGCAACAATTATCCACGCCAGGAACTTCCAGCGCTTGTAATTATTTTTCATAATTTTGCTGTGCTTTTAGTGAAACGATCTTTTACTTAAGCTTAGGCCTTCCCCAACCAGACTCCAATCTTAGGGGAAGGCTTTTTAGCTTAACACCTATCTCTAGGCCAATTCAAACTTTCTTCTCATAAACAATCTTTTTTTGTTAACACCTACAGCCCCTAAAGCCGTAGTCCTAAAAAACAAACTTTGCCCAAGGCCCTTTTAACTATTCTACAGGTAAGCAGGCCCCACCCAACTACTGCCGCCATTATAGGGATGGCTGCAATAACCCACGGGATTGTTTAAGAGATTAGACCGTTCCCGCAACAGGATTAATAAAACCAGTAAAAGCTACCGCCGGCCACTTTGGCCATTTAAAGTGTGTTGCTGTGGTTTGTTTAAATGCGAACCTTTATATGAAGAAACAAAAGCTTTAAAGCAGTTAAGCAGGAAGCACCTAAATACAAAAAGGCGTGAAAGCTCAACTTATGCCATCAAGGTACTGGTATACCGTGCAACGATAAGAGAGCCCACGCCTAGGTCGTGAGCATCCTTGCTTATCATCTCGTTGCATAAATTACCAGTTTTTGACGGCGAGATTCAAAGCGAATGCTTCTAATATTTTACTCTAAGAAGTATCGCAAATATATTAATATGAGGCAAATATAATAAAAATTATGAAGAA
>NZ_JAVRHQ010000027.1:0-57934 GCF_031846485.1 Autumnicola tepida | reverse complement strand
CTAAAACATCCTCCCCCTGAAACCCACCCGGCACATTATAACACTGCTGTATTGCCGAAACTGACAGTTCTGATCTACAGCTTTATAGGATGCTGAAAACCCCGCGTGAGGGATAGCAGCAGTTATCCTGCCCTGCCGGCAGGCGGGAAGATAACGCGAATAGCCCGGCCCGAAGGGCACGCCATTGATAATATTATTGTTTATCCGAAAAGCGCTTTTATTAAGGTCATGATTCCTTTAAAAATAAAGAATATTGCGGCTAAAGATAAAATAATGCCTAGTACCAGAACGGGAATATAGAAGGAATGCTCCTGGTTATTAAAGGCGCTAAAGATTACCGATGGGCCGGCCACTATAAGCGGCATTGAGATGAGCAGGTATTTTATACCTTTTCCCAGCTGGTCTCTGTTGGTATGCATTGCAAAGGTTTTTCCGGTGCTAATCTACAACATAATCGGTCTCTACTACCTGGGAGAGGCGAAAATATCCCAGAGCATAATTGCTCCTGTTGGATTGATTGATAATGTTGCCTTTTACCGTGGCAGGCCGGGTTTCGAAAGGGCCACCGGCATTGGTGCCTATTTGCGAACGCAGTATAAAAAGATACTCATAATAGGAGCGGGATATGCCTGCCAGTTCTATATAAATCTCATCCCCGGGTTCGATATCTTCGTTGGAGTAATAACCGAAGATCTGGTTCCCGTTGGTAAATTCGTCTTCATAAATTTCGAATGTTGCCTTTTCGTCTCTGAAGGTAAACATGTAAAAATTGACTTCATCTGCAGGATCTGTATAATAGGCCTTTATTTCTACCTGTTCGCCTTCAAATCCGCCGCTGCTTGTGTGTTCTACAAAATCCAGGTTTACCACGGGAATTAAAGTTTCTTGTGCGGTATATACTTCATCTTCATATTTTATTTCCAGCTGGTATTCCATATTAAGCTGTGGCTCAAAGTTATTGTTCTGGTAAATCCCGTCGCTGGTATGCTCAAAATTAAAAACTTTCCCTGCTTCATCAATAATCTTCACCTGCGCATTGGTTACGGCAGGCGCTTCTTCTTCGTAATAGCCGCTGGTGGTACTTAGTTTTACCGATTGAAAATTGCCCCCGGTATTTTTAAGCCACTCAATGGAAGCCTCAACAACAAGCCGTGGTTCACTTTCCTCAAGTTCAATTTCCACCACATCTTCACATCCATAAATGAGCATGAATACAATGAAGAGAAGGAACAGATTGCCTAATTTTTTCATCTAAAAACTGAAATTATAAGTTATTGAAGGGATGATGCCAAAAAGGGAAAGCCGCGTGGCTTCATTTTTATTGTTGTCTATATTTTCCCTGAAGGTAATGGAATAGGCATTTTTGCGATTATATAAATTATAAATTCCAAAGTTCCAGGAAGATTTTACCTTTTTTCCCGCCCCGGGATGCGGTGTGTAAGTTGCGGCCACATCCAGGCGGTGATACGCCGGCAGGCGATTGCTGTTACGTGAGGAATACACTGGAACGCTTATACCCGCATATTCATACTGTCCCACCGGGTAAGTGGTGGCCAGCCCTGATTGAAATATAAAATTAGCGTTTAATTCCCATTTTTTATTCAGCTGGTAGGACGAAGTGAGGCTAAAATCATGCGTCCTGTCAAAATTTGCCTTATACCATTGCCCGTTGTTAATTCCGCTTTCCAGCTCCGTTCGCCCTGGAGTTTGCTGTTCAGAGCGGGCGAGGGTATAGGAAAGCCATCCGGTGAGGCGGCCTTCGTTCTTCTTTAGTAAAAATTCCAGGCCGTAAGCCCTTGCCCTTCCATTAAGAATAACAGTTTCAATAGCATTATTTGCTATAAGGTTCGCACCGTCTACATAATCTATTCGGTTTTTAATTTTTTTATAGAAAGCTTCAGTTTCCAGGGAATAATCTCCGTTATTGAAATTTTGAAAATACCCAACAGCAACCTGGACTAAAAGCTGCGGTTTAATATAAGGTCCGCTTGGCGCCCAAACATCTATGGGTGTGGGAGAGCTGGTATTGGAAATAAGGTGCAGGTACTGCGTCATACGATTGTAGCTGGCCTTAACAGACTGTTTTTCGTTAAAGCTATAGGCTGCTGCAAGCCGCGGCTCCAGGTTAAAGAAAGATTTTATCACTTCGCCGCGGTTACCGGTTTGAGTATTTACAGGAACAGCTTCCTGGTAGATATCCCTGGCTTCGTTGTAAAGTACCGGCTGGTCATTCTCGTAAAAATTGATATTCTCCTGCCCCAGCCGGAAAAAGCCGCTAATTCTCGCCCCGTATTCCAGGGAGAGCTTTTCTGAAAGTTCCTGTTCTGCGGAAATATACGCAGCACTTTCTACGGCGTATTTGTTGTCCAGTTTATAATAGTTTATACCTGAAGCCGGGCTGGTAGGAGTTATTTCTCCGGGCAAGAACTGATAATAGGTGTTCTGTAAACCGTACTCCAGCTTAAAATTATCGTTTACATAATGATTAAGGTCGTACTTTATATTGAAATTTTTAATCCCGCTATCCCAGTTAAATTCAACAAAATCCAGAGTAAGGCCGTAGTAATAATCGCTGTAAATGAGCGAAAGGTTGCTGAAGAGGTTATTTGAAAGCACATGGTTCCACCTTAGGTTAAAAACCGAATTGCCGTAGATATTTTTAAAATTCTGGTTGATGTTAAAAACATCTCTTCCGAAGTAGCCGGAGAAGAGAAGTTTGTTATCCTTGTCGATCTTATAATTAAGCTTTGTATTGAGGTCATAGAAATAGGCAGAGTTCGGATTATCGGTAAACTTCAGAAACAAATGGGCATAAGAACTCCTGCCGCCAACAAGAAAAGAGCTTTTGTCTTTTATAATTGGCCCTTCTGCCAGTAACCGACTCGATATTACGCCAATCCCGCCCTGTGCTTTAAATTCGCGGCTGTTGCCATCCCGCTGATAAATATCCAGTACCGAGGAAACCCTGCCCCCAAACTTCGCCGGGATGCCCCCTTTATACAATTTTAGGTCTTTTATGGCATCGGGATTGAAAATTGAAAAAAGGCCAAACAGGTGGGAAGAATTAAAAATGGTAGCTTCGTCCAGAAGGATTAGATTCTGATCTACTGCCCCGCCCCTCACGTTAAAGCCGGAAGAACCTTCGCCTGCATTTGATACCCCGGGAAGCAGGAGTAAAGACCGCACCACATCAACTTCCCCAAAAACGGCCGGCAATTTCTGGATGGTGCTTATGGAAAGTTTGTTTACGCTCATTTCGGGACTGCGAATATCGGTTTGCTCTACATCTTCAGTAATTACCACCTCATCCAGGCTTTCAGAGGATTGTCGCAGCTGAATATCGATACGTGTATTTTCCCGCAATTCAATTTGCCGGGAAATGGTTGCATATCCCAAATAGGAAACCTGCAGCTCATAAGAGCCTTCAGGAAGCTTCAGGGAAAAATAACCATACTCATTGGTTACCACTCCTGTGTTTTTTTCAGGAATAAGAACATTTACCCCTATAAGGGTCTCGTTACTGGCATTATCAGTAACCGTTCCGCTAAGGGTAAAAGTTTCCTGGGCATTGCCCGAAATAAAAGGAAAAAAGCAGAGGCAGAAGAGGAGTAACCGGCAGATAGTCAATTATTTTTTACGTAAAGATACACTACACAGCCATAACTAAAAAGCGGTTTATAAATTGTTGAAGTCAGGTTTCTCCAAGGGCGAGCCTTCTTTTTTCTTTTCCGGAAAAACGGAAGAGCAAGAAGGAACTAACAAGCAGGCAGGAAAGCAGGATTACAGCCAGGGGAACCACGCCGGGATTGTGAAACAGGCTAACCACAAAAGAAGCCAGCGCGCCCAATATCATTTTCAGGCTGCCTATAAGGGCAGAAGCTCTTCCAGCCTTGGTGGCAAAAGGCTCCAGGGAAAGGGCGGTAGTATTAGGATTTTGGAAACCCAACAGGAACAAAATGCTGAAGAGCAGAATTACCGTAAGATAAAAATCCGGCCCTGCAAGTCCGTTAATAAGAAAAACAGAAGCCAGGACAACCAGTAAAATACTGTTGAAAAAGGTGATCTGGAAGGTGCTGAATTTTTTTAGGAACAGGCGGTTCACCTGGCTCCCCAAAATTAGTCCGGCCGCATTTACGCCAAATAATATCCCAAACTGTTTCTGGGTAAGATCAAAATTTTCCATAAAAAGCCGCGGCGCATCCGAAATATAGGCGAACATGGCACCAATGGTAAAACTTCCCGCCATGGAAAAACTCCAGAACTTTTCGTGTGTCAAAATTCCAAAATACTTTTTTAGAACTGTAACCGGCTTTAGCTGCACATTTTTATCGGGAATAATGCTTTCTGGTAAAAAGCGGTATACGCTTAGGATCATAAGGAGGGAGAAACACGCCAGAAAAATAAAAATACTCTTCCAGCCAAGGCCTTCAATAATAAAACTTCCCACAGTAGGTGCGATTATGGGCGCTCCTCCCATAATAAGCATTAATACTGAAATGGCTCCTGCCACTTCATTTACAGGAAAAATATCCCTGACCACCGCTTTTGCTGCCACCATCCCTGCAGATGCACCTACAGCCAGAAAGAACCGGCTTATGATAAGCCAGGTGAGATTTGGGGAATAATAACAGGTAAGCGCTGCCAGAAAATAAATTGCCAGACCGGTGAGCAAAGGTTTTTTACGGCCAAACTTATCCATTATAGGCCCATATGCCAGTTGCCCCAGGGAAATACCTATAAAATAACTGGTAAGGGTAAGCCCCACCTGGGCAATGGAAATATCAAAATCTTCAGCAATTCTTTGGAAACCCGGGAGGTATGCGTCTATAGAGAATGGCCCCAATGCAATTAATGTCCCTAGAACAAAAAGAATTATAGCTTCCCGTTTTTTATTCCTTCCGTTTTTTACATCTGCCATTTTGCAAATTTCGTTAAAAACCATGCTGTGTGGAAAGCATGAAAAGCCTTTAACTTAAACTTAATACCGAAATGTGAAATTCCCTTATTCAGGTATTTTTCTTTTGGAGAACATCAATTTCACTATAAAATCTTTAAAGAATTCTCAGGATCTTTTTTATATGGTCTCTTAAAAACCTCAAAAATCGCGATTATTTAATGGCAGCTGCTTTACCTGCAGCCTGTCCCTTATCCTGGAAAGTAACCTTAGCGAATTATAAATGAAAACCGGTGTACGGCCGGAGAGAAAGGCTTTGTTTTCTTCAATCCATTCCGGGTGGTGCTTTTTAAGGGTATGGTATAATTCAGCGCGGGCCTGTTTGACAAAAAGGTGGTTGTCTATTCCTGTCTTTTTAGCAATGGTTTTGTTGATCATTTCCCAGCTTTCGGTGTAATTCCTAACACCTTCCCTCGTTTTTCTGCGGTTACTGGTCCTGTTTCCACTCCCGGTGCGGTAGAGGACAAAAGTATCTTCACAGAAGAGTATTCCGGAGCAATTCAGCAGAATGCGGGAGAAAAATTCCCCGTCTTGGTTTATTTTAAGATTTTCCTTCCAACCACCAACAGCTATAATCAAGGCGCGGGGAACAAGATAAGCATGAACCGGCAAATAGGTGAAGCGCGTGGCAAAAATTTTAAAAAGAGAAATTGGTTTTTGGGTACTTAAGTAGGACGGTAATCCTTCATATAGTCGGGGAAAATCCCACATAGGCTTTAAACCACCCCATTTACAGGTGGCAATATGATAAGAATTCTTTTTTTCCAATGCTTTTAGCTGAACTTCAAATTTGTTGGCGGCCAAAAGATCATCGGAGTCCAGGAACTGAATATAATTGCCCAACGCATTATTAATGCCAATATTCCTGCAGGTACAGGCTCCTTTCATTAATTGGCCTGGCCTTTTGAAATACTTAAACCGTTTATCATGAAGATATTTCTCCACCAGCTCATCTGTATTATCAGTGGAGCCATCATCTATTATAAGACATTCCCAATTTGTAAAAGTTTGGGCAAGTACAGATTCAAGAGTTTCGGGAATGATATGAGCCCTGTTAAAAGTGGGGATGATAACGGAGATTTCAGGCTTCATAAACTTAAGCTTTATTAGCTATTTTATTTAGAATTTTTCGAAGTGCATATTCCTTACGTGACATACGGGAAGCAAAGAATTCTTCATACCTGGAAACCACTTCAGGATAATTTTTTTTTATTCGTCTGTAAAAATAAAGTTTAGCCTGCCTTACAAAAACGTGATTTTCGGTACCTGTACTGCGGAAAATTTCTTCTTCTATTATTTTCCATGCTTCTATGTAACTGTTAATCCCCTCACGGTTTAATGTACCATTAAGGCGGTTGCCAGCACCTTGTTTATAAATGGCATAGGTATTTTCCACAAAATTGATATCTGAAGCGTTAAGAATGATTCGGCATATAAATTCCCCATCGTCGTTAACGCTCAGGGATTCATTCCAGATTCCGGCTTTTCGAATTAAAGTTAAGGGAACCAGATAGACATGAAGAGGAAAATAGGTGAAATTTCTTCCAAAAATATCCAGCAATCTTTGGGATTTTTTCAGGCTGCGATAGGAGGGAAGGCCTTCATGAATTTTAGCTTTTGGCCATCCCGGCTGCATTCTTCCCCACTTGCAGGTAGCAATGCTCAGCCCCGAATTTTTTTTTAAAACTTTTAGCTGAGATTCAAGTTTGTTTTCTGCGATTAAGTCATCAGAATCCAGAAATTGGATATACTTACCTTTCGCTTTTTCCAAACCAATATTCCTGCAGGAAGCAGCTCCTTTGGCTTTATTTGACGGCCTTTTTAAGAAACTTATTCTTTTGTCTTTTAACAGGATTGGTTGCAGTACTTCTTCTGTTTTATCTTTGGAACCATCATCAATAATAATACATTCCCAGTTTTTATAGGTTTGATGCAACAGGCACTGAAGTGTTTCCGGAAGCGTATGTGCGCGATTGTACGTTGGGATTATAACAGATATTTCGGGCTTCATAGAAAATCCGGATTTCAAAAATATAAAGATACTATGTATCTTAAAAACTGAAAGGCTTTAAACAAAAAAAGGCCGGAGTTGCCCCGGCCTTTGTAAATGATATTGATTTATAACCTATCCCAAAATTGAATTTAGCGTTTCACTAGGCCTCATTGCCTTCGTAACTTTTTCTTCTTCAGGTTCATAATAGCCGCCAATATCTACTGGAGAGCCCTGTACATCAATTAGCTCTTCCAGGATCTGATCTTCTTTTGCTTCCATGGCTTTGGCAATTTTACTGAAATATTCTTTCATTTCTGCATCCTTATCCTGGTTTGCTAAAGCCTGAGCCCAGTATAATGCCAGGTAAAAATGGCTTCCCCTGTTATCCAGTTCATTAACTTTTCTGGAAGGGGATTTCCTGTTATCCAGGAATTTATCTGTTGCTTCATCTAAAGTTTCAGAAAGAATAATAGCTTTTTCATTATTATATTTCTGGCCTGCATGTTCCAGGGAAACAGAGAGCGCTAAAAACTCCCCAAGGGAATCCCATCTAAGATGGCCTTCCTGCACAAACTGCTGTACGTGCTTGGGAGCAGAGCCTCCTGCACCGGTTTCAAACAATCCGCCACCATTCATCAATGGCACAATAGAAAGCATTTTTGCACTGGTACCAAGTTCCAGAATAGGAAATAAATCGGTTAGGTAATCCCTTAAAACATTTCCGGTAACCGAGATGGTATCTTTACCGTCTTTTACGCGGCGCAGAGTATATTCCGTAGCCTCAACAGGCGACATAATTTTAATGTCAAGTCCTTCTGTATCGTGTTCCGGCAGGTATTTCTGCACCTTTTCAATTAACTGCGCATCGTGGGCTCTTTCGTTGTCCAGCCAGAAAACAGCAGGACTGCCGGTAGCGCGCGCACGGCCTACTGCAAGTTTAATCCAGTCTCTTACAGGCGCATCTTTAACCTGGCACATTCTCCATATATCTCCTTCTTCCACTGCATGCTCTATAAGAACTTCCCCGGCATTATTGATTACCTGAACAGTTCCATCTGCAGGAATTTCAAAGGTTTTATCATGAGAACCGTACTCTTCTGCCTTTTGAGCCATAAGACCAACATTAGGAACTGTTCCCATGGTGGTAGGATCGAAAGCACCATTTTTTTTGCAGAAATTTATAGTTGCCTGGTAAACCCCGGCATAACTACTATCAGGAATCACCGCTTTGGTATCCTGCTGTTTCCCCTCTGCATTCCACATTTGTCCTGAAGTCCTGATCATTGCCGGCATAGAAGCATCAATAATCACATCACTTGGCACATGCAGGTTAGTAATCCCATTATCGGAATTTACCATCGCAATGTCCGGCCCTTCTTCAAGATCTGCTTTAATAGCTGCGTCTATTTCCTTCGCTTTATCTTCGGGTAGTTTATCTAACGCACTCAGAATATCCCCAAGGCCACTATTAGGATTGGCGCCTGCCTCTTTTAGTTCTTCTCCATACTTATCGAAAACATCCCTGAAGAACACTTTAACGGCATGTCCAAAAATAATAGGGTCTGATACCTTCATCATCGTAGCCTTCATATGAAGGGAGAAAAGGATATTTTTCTCTTTGGCATCTTTTACCTGTTCCTGTAAGAATTCAACCAGTGCTTTTTTATTCATTACAGCACCGTCTATAATTTCCCCGGTTAAAAGATAAATATCCTTCTTAAGTACTGTTTTTTCTCCTGAAGCAGAGGTGAACTCTATACTCACATCTCCTTCTTTTGAAATGGTAACAGATTTTTCAGTATGCCTGAAATCCCCTGAATCCATTGTAGCCACATGGGTTTTAGAATCGCTGCTCCATTCTCCCATGCTGTGCGGATTTTTTTTGGCGAAGTTTTTAACCGCTTTCGGGGCACGCCTGTCTGAGTTTCCTTCACGCAGCACCGGGTTTACCGCACTACCTTTTACCTTGTCGTATTTTGCTTTTATTTCTTTTTCCTTTTCTGAAGATGCTTCGTCCGGGTAATCAGGAATGCCAAAGCCTTTTTCCTGTAATTCTTTAATTGCCGCCTTCAATTGCGGAATGGAAGCGCTAATATTAGGAAGTTTTATAATATTGGCTTCAGGTGTTTTAGCCAGCTCGCCAAGTTCGGCAAGAGCATCATTTACTTTCTGATCTTCATTAAGATATTCCGGAAATTGAGAAAGAATTCTTCCTGCAAGGGAAATATCTTTAGTTTCCAGATCGATATTTGCAGTTTTCGTAAAAGTTTGCACTATAGGTAAGAAAGAGTAAGTGGCCAGTGCCGGAGCCTCATCTGTTTTAGTATAGACAATCCTTGATTTTTGTGTCATGTTTTATTTTTTTGATTGCAATATATTCAATAAACGCCCAGGATTTCCCCAAGGCGTTGAAACCTCCGCAATATAGCATTTTTCATGCTTTTATCATAGTTGAAAGTTTTTAAAAGCCTGATTTTTTAATGTCAGCCAAGGGATGGCAGAGGAATAAAAAAAAGCCATTTCATCTTAATATCTAAAATGAAATGGCTTCTACAGAAATAATGCGTTATCACCGGAAATTTTATTCCTTAAAAGCAAGGCTGCTTAAGTGTACATTATTTCAATGAAATATTCCTGATGATTAGAACAAGGAATACTTCAAAAATGGTTTTTAACTTTCAAACTATTTTTGCAATTGCAAAAAACGAGCGTTATATAGAAGATAAAAACCGTATGTAAAGATATATCGTCTCTACATCAAAAACAATCTCTGCAGAAACCCTTTTGTCAATCCTTAGAAATTAATTTTCTACTATAAATTTAAACCAAAACGATCTCTCACAAAATTTTTTAGCAATTTTTTAACTTATTTGTTTTCAACATGTTACAAGCAATAGTTGTTCACAATTGTTCATAAAAAACCGGGATATTCTATTCCCGGCTTTTAAATAATTTAAAAAACTATTTTTCGGTTACGGCTCTGTAGGCATTAACCCTTCCATGACCATAATAAACACTTTTTCCATTACTCACGATGTCATCTGCGGTTTGGTAAATTTGCTGGGTAACCTGCTGAGGGTCCATTTCTCCCCCGTTACCTCCAATTACAAGGGCAGCAACACCGGAAACGTGAGGTGCAGCCATGCTTGTTCCGGAACTCCAATAAAAAGTGTTTCCGCTTCCCGCGCTAAGGATCATGTCGTATACAGAAACATCCCCGTCTCCTCCCGGTGCTGCAATATCTATTAGAGATCTTCCATAATTGGTATAACTGGCGGGTACATCATAATCGGTATATTCGGCCAGGTAATCGTAACCTTCAGGAGCGGTTGCTGAAACTGTAATCACTTTATTTAAGCCTCCAGGGAGGTTAATCCATGAACCATCTCCATCGGCATCATGGGCATCATTTCCTGCTGAAGCAACGACCGTGGTTCCGCTTTTATAGGCATAATCAATAGCTCTTTGCTGGGCATGGATTATTTCCTGAATATCTTTTGGGGAAACACGGTAAGCATTTCCATCGGCATCTACTAATTTTCCGTTTTTGTATAGAGAAGCCCCAAGGCTCATATTAATAACATCGGCACCTTCCTCTGCAGCATAAATAATCCCCGCATTTATCCCACTAAATGCTCCGGACCCGGAATATTCAGAAAGGACTTTAACTGCTACCAGTTCTGCATCTGGTGCTACTCCAATTAATCCCACTCCGTTTCTTGCCGCGGCAATGGTTCCTGCCACATGTGTTCCATGATTAAAATACTGGCCTGGCCTAATATTCCAGTTTTCTCCAGGAACAAAAGATTTTGATAGTGCAGTATTCAGGTTAGGTGCAATCTCAACATGCTCTGCATCTATTCCAGAATCCAATACAAAAACACTGGCTCCTTCACCGGTGTAACCGGCATTCCATGCTTCAGGGGCATCTATGGCATCAAGTCCCCAAAGATAATCGTTAAAATAATAGAATTCAGTATCTCCTATACTTGGTGGATTTGCTTCCACGCCTATATTAGAAGGGATCCACTTTATTTCATAATCCGGAACAACTGAAACCACTCCTTTTTTCTTCAAGGTATTCTTAACAAAATCTGCATCTTCTGAATTCACTACAGCTATTCCAATTTGCGGAATAGTATAGACGATTTTTGTTCCCCCTTTTTTTAATTCATCTTCAAAACTTTTAGTAATCTCACTACTTTCAGAAATTACCATGTAATTCTTGAAAGGAGCTTCAGGTAATTGTGAAACATCCTCATTTACTACTGTTTCTACAGATTCGGATTCGCAAGAAATCACAAGAAGCCCCAAAATACAGATAGCAAGTATTATCTGTAATCCTTTTAATTTTCTTTTCATAATTTGAAACGTTTTAATATTTATATTATTTAGGGTTGAATGTAAAAAAATAAACAAATGATTCAATTTTTTTAACACATAATATTCAACAAAAAGATAAAAATATTGAAAATTTTTTATTGGACAATAGCGGCTAAGAGTGCAAAAAAAAAGCTCCCAAGGCGGGAGCTCTATATAATATTGTAAAAAGAAAAGAAGGATTATCTCTTTGCTTCTTTAATACGTGCTTTCTTACCAGTAAGACCTCTAAAGTAGTAAATTCTTGCTCTTCTTACTTTACCTCGTTTGTTAACTTCAATCTTTTGGATTGCAGGAAGGTTTAGAGGGAAAATACGTTCCACACCCACAGTTCCACTCATCTTTCTAATAGTAAAAGTTTGTGAAGCTCCGGTTCCTCTTTTTTGGATTACCACACCTCTAAAAAACTGGGTACGGGTTTTTTGGCCTTCTTTAATTTCGTAATAAACTGTAATTGTGTCTCCTGCTGAAAATTCAGGGAGTTCTTTTTTGTTAACGAATTCGTCCTGAACGTATTTGATTAACGATTCCATATCTTTTAGTTTAAAAATAAATCTGAAACAACATTCACGGTTTTCGCCAGAGGTTATTTTAGAATGAGTGCAAAATTAAAAATTAAAATGTAATTACAAGCAGGTAATTTAATTTTTTTCGTCTTCATCAAGTAAGTCCGGCCGAAGTTTCCTGGTGCGCAAATAGGCCTGCTCTTCCCGCCATTCTTCAATTTTAGGAAAATTGCCAGAAGTAAGGATTTCCGGAACCTCCCATCCTTTATATTCTGCAGGCCTGGTGTAAACCGGCGGCGCAAGCAGATTATCCTGAAAAGAATCTGTTAATGCTGAAGTTTCGTTCCCCAGCACCCCTGGAATAAGCCTTATTATCGCATCACATAAAACTGCAGCCCCAAGTTCTCCCCCTGAAAGAACATAATCCCCAATGGAAATTTCTTTAGTTATAAAATGGTCTCTTACCCTTTGATCCACTCCTTTATAATGGCCACAAAGAATAATGATATTCTCATACATGGAGATTTTGTTGGCAAGTTTTTGTTGCAGACGTTCACCATCAGGCGTCATATAAATAATCTCATCATATTCGCGTTCAGATTTTAAATGGGAGATACATTTATCTATAGGCTCTACCATCATTACCATTCCCGCGCCGCCACCAAACTGGTAATCATCTATCTGTTTATAATTATCGGTCACATAGTCCCTCAAATTATGAAAATGAATCTCCACATGGCCTTTCTCAATGGCCCGCTTAAGAATGGAGGCTTCAAAAGGGCTTTTAAGAAGGTCCGGGACTACTGTGATAATATCTATTCGCATAGTTGTGGTTTTTCAGGATATTCAATATTTATCCTGAAGATGTAAAATTCTCAGGAATTTGCAGATTTATTGCGCTCGTCCTGTAAAAGCCTTCCAAGCCTTTGTTCTTTTTCAAGCGACTTGGCCCGGTAGGCATCAAATTCTTTCTCGGTTTCATCCAGCTTTTTACGTGCTTCCTTTGTAGTGGCGTTAGAACTTCTGTATTTGTAAATGAAAAATAGAAGGGCCAACACCAGTAATCCAACCAATCCCCACATTATCGCCTTATAGGATCCTTTGCTGAATGGCAGCCCCAAAAATGTAATGGCATCCTTTTCATTATTTACCCTTTCCAGGTCTGCCTGTGTATTGGAAAGCTGTGCCTTTAACTCCTCAATTTCCTGATTTTGACGATCCATTGTGTTTTTTTGGGTCGTGATTTCATTTCTCAGGTTTTCAATATAAGCCGAAGTGGTATTTCTCAGTTCTATAATACGATCATAATCTATTACTTTATACCCCTGGTAATCATTTGAGCTTTGAATAAGTTCATCAAATTCAGTTCTTACAGGCTGCTGAGTATTCGTTAAACTATCCTGTGCTTTTGCCTGTGTAAACACTGCAGCGAAAAACAGCAATGCGAAAATTCTTTTGTTCATCCTTTTCTTGATTTCTTTTCTGGTTTTATCACACAACGCCTTGTCAAAAAAGTTATTGCCGACAGCCAAAATTTTTGGGTGCAAATTTCAGTAAAAAAAGGGATTGTGCAATAGGAATTTAGCCCCAGTTTAGAAATTAATTTTTAGCCCTAACGGCATCTTCAAAATTGATATTTTCATCAACGTTGCCCTTAAATGCTTCTATCCAGGCATTCTCAAAAATATTAAGTATAGTGGGAATAATTCCAGTTTTTACTTTGCTCAGGTCTCCTTCCAAAGGTATTCTTGTAGCCAGCGTATCTGTGCCCTGGTTCTTCAGAATAAATTTAAAAACTCCTACAAATCCTTCCCACAATTTTTTGAAAAACCCACCATCATCTTCTTTCCCTAATAACTTGGTATTGATAAACATGGGTTTTATATAACCTTTAAGGTAGGCATCGGCAATGGCCACTTCACTATAAAGTTCAAAAGTTCCTGATTCAAAATCTACCCCGGCGTATTTATTGGTAAGGTCGTTCAGAGCTCGTACGTCTGCCTTTTCCAAGGAGAACTCAATGTCCATATCAGGAATTTTCTTTAGCAGATTTAAATTTCCTTCCAGTAAAACGTCCCCATTACCAAAAGAGACGGCTGTAGCACGAAGGTTGGAAGGTAGCGTTTCTTCTTGATTCACCACATTGCTTAAATTGGTTGCCTGCAGGTTTATTTGCTGAAGAAACATGTTAATTTCGGGATTTGCAGACACTTGAGCAAAATTAGCCTTCCCGTTATAGATGGCCAGGTGATTTATGCTGATTGGAACAAGTTCTTTAAGCGCGTCAGTCCATGCATCTGCATCGGCTTCGCCTTCAGTGTTTTCTTTTTGCTGAACTTCGAAAATATAATTGAATTCCGGATTATGCATTTCTATTTCACTTACAATTTTGCCCTTCAGCAAGGACTTCCATTCAATAGAAATATCTGTTTTAGGGAAATTTAGCAAGGGCGGCTGGTTTTCGGCAGCTTCTTTTCGAAGAAGTAATCCTTCTATCACATAGGCACCACGCCATAGGGCTACATCTATGTCTTCTACATGGCCTTCATACCCCGGAATGTTATTCAATGTGTTGTTCACAGATCTTTTGAGGATAAAAGGAAGAAGAATGCGTGCAATTATCAGGAGAATTATAACAACAGCTGGTATCAAGTAGCGCTTCCTGTGGTATTTTCTTTTTTTCTCTGGCTTGCTCATCTTCAAATGTTTATAGCAAATGTGGTATTTCCGGCCTTATGTTCAAGTTAATAAATAGCCAAAAAGAGGTTGAGCACCAGGAAAATTCAGGTATAAAAAAAAGCTCCCTTGCAACCAAGAGAGCTTCTTTACGCGAACTTTCAGAATTATCTCCAAACAACTCTTTGCTTTTCACCTTTTTTATCAATAAAGGTTACCACAATTGGATCTGCAGTGCTTTTGCTTTCCACCACTCTCTCCACATCACGAATATCGGAGACTTTTTCATTATTAATTTCGGTAATAATGGCTCCGGTAAATTCTTCAGCAGGAAGATCATTTCTAAGAATGCGGTTTATTTTTACACCATAATCGGTATTATAGTTGCGCAGTTCTTTTTTAGAAGCATTGGCTACTTCCAGGCCAATAGGGGTTATTCTGTAAGCTTCGTATTTGGTTAATTTCACATCTACCTCGCGTTTATCACCATCTCTAAGGTAGGTAACTTTTACCACGTCATCAGGACGTTTACTATTAATGTAACCCGTTAGGTCAGAAAATTTATTAATCTTAATATTATCAATTTGTTTAATAATATCGTGCTCTTTAAGCCCGGCATTTTCTGCTCCGCTTCCGGGGCTCACGCTGGCAACATACACACCCTGGCTGGTACTGAGGCCGTATTCTTCAACTGCGGCAGGGGTAATGCTACCTCCTCTAATGCCAAGGATTCCCTGTTGCACATCACCAAATTCCATGATGTCTTCCACAATTTTCCTGGCGTTATTGGATGGTACGGCAAAAGCGTAACCAATATAACTTCCGGTTTTGGAAGTAATGGCAGTGTTTATACCAATTAGCTCTCCATTTATGTTTACAAGGGCCCCGCCACTGTTACCGGGATTAATTGCGGCATCTGTCTGTATAAAAGATTGTGGCATGGCATCAGCAGTGTTAAGATCCCTTGCCTTGGCACTTACAATCCCGGCAGTAACTGTAGACTTCAGGTTAAAAGGGTTTCCTACCGCCAATACCCATTCGCCAAGTTTTACATTATCTGAATTCCCAAAAGGAATATAATCCAGGTCTTCAGCGTCTATCTTCAGCAAAGCGATATCAGATTTTTTATCGCTCCCAACCACTTCAGCAGTGTAAGATTGATTATTGTTTAGGGTAACTTCCAGTTCGCTGGCCCCTTCAATTACGTGGTTATTAGTTACAATATAGCCGTCTGGAGTGATAATAACCCCAGAACCTGCGCCCTGCACGGCTTTACCTTCGCCGCGGTTTCCGTAATAATATTCAAAAGGATTTCTTGGCCCGTTAAAAACGGCCACGTTTTTCACATGCACCACTGCATGAACGGTTTTCTCAGCAGCTTCGGTAAAATCGGCATTAGTGCCATAAACAGTGTTTGTGTAATTCGCAGGGATAATGGTACTGCTCTGATGAGGCTGAGATGAAGAAATTCCCGCAATAGAGGCCACGGATTCTTCTTCTAAAAACAGCTTGTATCCGCAAAGTGAAAGTATGCCTCCCAAAATAGCAACAATGAGTAAACTTGCTAGTTTTTTCATATTTAATAATTGATTTTATAATTAAACTTTAAGTGATCTTTATTTATTATTAAAACCTATGACTTTAACGGCTATTTAACACCCTGCAAATCTTATGCTTTATTGTATATTTGTGCCCTTTAAAATATGAGTTATGAAGATCTCTTTTTTTAAGTACCAGGGCACGGGCAACGATTTTGTGATGATTGATAACCGCCGAAATCTAATATCCAAAAACGATACCAAAATGATAAGGAAGCTCTGTGACCGTAAATTTGGCATTGGGGCAGATGGATTGATTCTGCTCGGAAACCCTGAAGTTGAAGGAGATGATTTTAAGATGGTTTATTTTAATGCCGATGGTAATGAAAGCAGCATGTGCGGCAATGGCGGCAGATGTTTGGTGGCTTTTGCAAAATATCTTGGCATAATAGAGAACGAAGCGACTTTTACCGCGGTAGACGGTGCACATAAAGCTAGCATAGAAAACGGGCTGGTAAGCCTGCAAATGCAAAACGTAAGCGAAATTAGTCAGAAAGGAAATATTTCATTTTTGGACACGGGCTCTCCCCATCATATTGTTTTTACTGAAAATGTAAAGGATATTGATGTAAAGGCAGAAGGTGCGGCTATCAGAAATTCAGATACCTATATTGCCAGTGGCGGCACCAATGTGAATTTTGTTGAAGCCGAAGCTGAAAATACTTTTTTAGTGCGTACCTATGAGCGTGGGGTAGAAGATGAAACTCTTTCCTGCGGCACAGGCGTTACCGCGGTGGCTATTGCGGCTAATGCTTCCGGAAGGGTTCATGCAAAGAAAATTCATTTAAAAGTACCGGGGGGCGAGCTTTCTGTTTCTTTTGAGCGGAAAGAAAATAATAGCTATGAAAATATTTGGTTAACCGGGCCGGCCGAACAGGTTTTTAAAGGAGAGATTATATGTTAACGCTCAGGGGCGAGAAAGTGTATTTAAGGGCACTGGAGCCGGAAGATCTGGATTTTGTGCATGAACTGGAGAATACTGAAGATTTTTGGGAAGTAAGTGCTACCCGTGTGCCATATTCCCGGTTTATGATAAGGAAGTATCTTGAAAATGCCCACCGTGATATTTATGATTACAAGCAATTGCGGCTCGTAATTTGCAACAATGAGGACAAAAATATTGGCCTGATAGATATTTTTGACCTGGAGCCAAGGGATCGCAGGGCAGCACTTGGAATTTTGATTTCTGAGGCTGGAGAACGTAGAAAAGGTTACGGAGCAGAAAGCCTTTCCCTTATTTGTAATTATTGTTTTAGGCATTTGGCTTTGCACCAGGTTTATGCCAATGTTACTGAAGGAAATTTGGCTAGTGTTAAGCTTTTTGAAGGCCAGAACTTCAGAAAAGCAGGAATAAAAAAGGACTGGAATTTTTTGAATGGTTCCTTTAAAGATGAAATTTTATATCAATTAATTAACGATGTACATTAAAAAAATACTCGCAGCCGTTGCCTTGTTAGGACTTATCGCGTTGGGTTTTTTCAGCTATCATATTTACCAGAGCATATTTGGGGCGAATACGGCTTTCCAGCAAGACCAGGCCGTAGTGTATGTTCCCACGGGAGCCAGTTATCAAACACTCGTCGATTCCCTGCGTCCTTTACTTAAGGATGTGAGTTCCTTCGATATTGTTGCCGAAAAGAAAGGTTATAAGACTAATATTCGCCCCGGCAGATATGTACTGCAAAAGAACATGAACAGTAATGAAATTGTTAATGTGCTTAGAAGCCGCAACAATCCTGTGAATGTAAGTTTTAATAACCAGGAACGGCTGGAAAACCTTGCGGGCAGGATTGCAGACCAGATTGAGGCCGATAGCATTAGCCTTCTTCAATCCTTCAGGGATAGTACTTTTTTAGCTGAAAATAATTTTGCTGAAGAGGACGCGCTATCCATGTATATTCCCAATAAATATGAATTTTACTGGAACACTTCCGCAGAAGAATTCCGGGAGAGAATGCTAAGAGAATATAAGCGGTTTTGGACGGAAGAACGTCTTTCCAAAGCTGAAGAAATAGGCTTAAAACCAGATGAAGTGACTGTTCTTGCCTCCATAGTGCAAAAAGAAACAGCCAAGGTGGACGAAAGGCCAAAAGTAGCCGGCGTGTATATGAACCGCTATAAAAATGGCTGGAAGCTTGATGCCGATCCCACGGTAATTTATGCTATTAAAAAAAGCACTAAGAATTTTGACACTATTATTAAGAGGGTGCTTTATAAAGATCTCACCCTGGACTCTCCTTATAATACTTATTTATATAAAGAACTTCCTCCGGGCCCCATCGCCATGCCTGATATTTCTTCCATAGACGCCGTGCTTAATTACCAGGACCATGATTACTTCTATTTTGTGGCCGATGTGGATAATTTTGGCTATCATGAATTTGCTAAAAATCTCTCCCAGCATAACCGGAATAAGCAGGAATATGTGCGCTGGATCAACCAACAGGGCATAAGGAGATAACACCAGTTTTCCGGGATTTTCTTTAACGTGGCTATAAGGCTTTGGCCTACTGAATCTTATACTTGTGTTAAGCGCTTCCAAAGCTTTTTAATTATATTAACAGGCTGTGTATCAAATTATTAAAAATTGTTGTACCTTTGCGCCGCAAAATTGAAGGGGGATTTTCAGCCAATTTGGAGGAAAAACCGTTAACTCTTCAGAAACAAAATGTAATGCAAAAAAGAAAGAAAATTGCAAAATTCTCAATTTTACCGGCAGTGGCCGGAACGATGTTTTTCAGTTTTTCTACAAAAGATGCTGCTAAATTAGATCTGGAAAGTTTTTCCACAGCCAATCTGGAACTTGATTACACTGTAGAACCTCTTTTAGAAGAAGATATTATAAAAGAAGTTCATGTAAGCAACCTTCCAAAATTGGGGAAATCCTATCTTGGATTTAAAGAAGCTGTGGGGTTTAAAGAATCCCGCGGAAACTATAAAACCATAAATGAATATGGTTATATGGGGAAATACCAGTTTGGGAAAGGTACCTTAGCCCTTATAGGGATTTACAACACTCAGGAATTTCTCAATTCCCCTGCTTTGCAGGAAGCAGCCTTCTATGCAAACGCTTCCAGAAACAAATGGATCCTTAAGCGCGATATAAAGCGTTTTGTGGGTAAAACTATAAATGGGGTGGAGGTAACAGAATCTGGTATTCTGGCTGCTGCTCACCTGGCAGGACCTGGCAGCGTTAAAAAGTATTTGAGAAGCTGGGGCGCACAGGCTTTCAGCGATGCTTTTGGGACCAGTATTAAAAACTATATGCAAAAATTCGGCGGATATGATACTTCTTTTATCCAGCCAGAGAAAAGGGCCAAGGCAGTTTTGCCAACGGCTTAAAAATCTTTCTGAATAATAAAAATAGTGGGCCTCTTATGTAGGTCCACTTTTGTTTTTGTCCATTCCTGGATCGTGCAGGTAAGAATATATTCTGTTGGCAAAGTAAGATCGCAGGCAATGCAAAGCCTCGTGCCGGGATGCAGATTCTGTTGCATGTCTTCCAGTAATTTGTTGTTCCTGTAAGGTGTTTCTATAAAAATCTGCGCCTGGTTTTTTTCTGCGGAAATTCTTTCGAGGTTTTTCAATTCATGTTTTCGCTCCTTTTTATCTATGGGCAAATAGCCGTGAAAACAAAATCCCTGTCCGTTCATCCCGCTTCCCATAAGGGCAAGTAAGATTGAAGAAGGGCCAACCAGCGGTACCACCTGTATGCCTTGCAGGTGAGCAAGCTTTACCATTTCGGCCCCGGGATCTGCCACGCCCGGGCAGCCGGCTTCGCTCATTAAACCCACATTTTTACCTTCTTTGCAGGAATTCAGGTAGGAGGGAAGGTCTGCCAATTCGGTAAATTTATTCAGTAAATGCAGTTTTAAGGCCTGCTGTGGTTTTTCTGGTAAAACCTTCTTTATAGCTCTGCGCGCGGTTTTTTCATTTTCAACAATATACTCGTCGGTTTCTGCAATTATTTTTTTTATATGCGCCGGAAGTACCTCCAGGGAATTGGAATCTCCCAGGGTGGTAGGGATCATAAAGAGTTTTCCGGAATATTTAAAAGAAGAATCAGCCATAATTTACTTTAAGTCCAGGCGTTGCGCAATTTTTTCACAGGCCTCTTCCAGCATTAAATAAATATTTTCAAAACCCTGTTCCCCGCCGTGGTAAGGATCGGGAACATCTACATTCTCTCCTGGAAATATTTCATTCAGGATCAAATGGACCTTTTGCTTGTCATCTTCATCTTCTGCCAGCGAAAGTACGTCCCGGTAATTGTAATTATCCATCACAAAAATATGATCAAATTCTTCAAAATCTGACACATCAAATTTTCGGCATTTCTGTGCGGTTATATCCAGGTTGTATTTTTTAGCCACCGCGATAGAACGTTCATCCGGGGCGCAACCTACATGATATCCACCGGTTCCCGCGGAATCTATATAGACTTTTTGAGGATCTGTTTTAGATTTCAGGATCCCTTCGGCAAGAGGCGACCTGCAAATATTGCCAAGGCAAACCATCAAAATTTTGGTCTTCATCTAAGGATTTTTTTCGGCTCATCAGGCACTTGTGAGAGCTATTAAACTTATCCTGAATAAAAGGATTTTTGTCTTTATTGGTGAAACTAAATGGTTAGCTTCTTATTAAGATCTTCCACAAACTTTTTGAATTGCTTGTCTGTAGCTGCAAGATTGTCTACCGTTTTACAGGCGTGTAAAACCGTTGCATGATCCCTGCTTCCAATTTGGGAGCCAATACTCGCAAGGGACGCTTTGGTGAATTTTTTAGCAAAAAACATGGCCAGCTGTCTCGCCTGTACAATATGGCGTTTCCTGGTTTTAGATTGCAGGGTATCCACATCCATCTGGAAGTAATCGCTTACAACCTTCTGGATATAATCAATAGAAACTTCACGCTTGGTGTTTTTAACGTAATTATCTACAATCTTTTTCGCCAGGTCCAGGGTTATATCCTTTCGGTTAAAAGAAGAATGGGCAATTAACGAAATTATCGCACCTTCCAGTTCCCGGATATTGGTCTTGATATTATTGGCCAGAAACTCCACTATATCTTCCGGCATCTCCACCCCGTCGCGATAAAGCTTGTTTTTAATTATAGAAACCCTGGTTTCGAAATCGGGATGTTGCAACTCTGCGGACAGTCCCCACTTAAACCGGGAAAGTAGCCGTTGCTCGATATCCTGCATATCCACAGGAGCTTTGTCACTTGTAAGAATTACCTGTTTTCCATTCTGGTGCAGGTGATTAAAAATGTGGAAAAATACATCCTGGGTCCCTGCTTTGCCAGAGAGTAACTGTATATCGTCAACAATCAGTACATCAATAATCTGGTAAAAATGAATGAAATCGTTCCGGTTATTTTTCTTTACAGACTCAATATATTGCTGTGTGAATTTTTCTGCGGAAATATATAATACCGTTTTTTCCGGGTACTTATCTTTTATTTCCACTCCTATGGCATGTGCCAGGTGCGTTTTTCCCAAACCAACCCCTCCAAAGATGAGCAATGGATTAAATGAAGTTCCGCCAGGCTTGTTAGCAACAGCCATCCCCGCTGAACGCGCCAGCCTGTTGGAATCTCCTTCCAGAAAATTATCGAAACTGTAGCTTGGGTTAAGCTGGGATTCAATTTTAACATTGCGAATCCCGGGGATAATAAAAGGGTTTTTAAGCTCCGGGTTCTTATTTTTTATAGGAACATCTACTTCCTGAGACGTTACATTGCTGCGCTGGCTACTTGGAATTTTTTCGGTGAACGGAAGTTTGTTGCCATAGGTATTCTCCATTTTTATAACGTACACCAGCTTTGCTTTTTCCCCAAGCTCACGGGTAAGCGAAACCTTTAATAGCTTCACATAATGCTCTTCCAGCCACTCGTAGAAAAACTTGGAAGGTACCTGAATGCTAAGTGCACAATCGGTAAGTTTTACTGCTTGAATAGGTTCAAACCAGGTTTTGTAGGCCTGTGGGGTGATGTTATCCTTAATAAAAGCTAGACAGCTATTCCAAACTGATTGCGCAGTTTCCGACATGCTTATTTCGACTTATTAATGGGTTAGTAGAAAGTTCAAATTTGTGCACGAAAAGGAATTGCTTTCCGTACTTAGGCGGAACAAATATGTGAACAAATTATCTGAAAAAAAAACGTAATTGATGTTGAATTTTAAGAAAATTTTACGCATACTTAAATCCGTCTTTGAAAGTACAAAACCTCATTCAATTATACTATTTATTAGCGTATGAAAAGCCATACAAGCCATGTTAAAGTTCGTTATGCCGAGACCGACCAGATGGGTGTGGTTCACCACGGGAATTATGCTCAATATCTTGAAATCGCCCGTATAGACTGGCTTGAGACGCTGGGGATCTCTTATAAGAAAATGGAGGGGAATGGAATAATGCTGCCGGTGTATGAGCTAAATTGCAAATTTCTTGTCCCTGCCACCTTCGATGAAAATCTAAAAATAGAAACGAGGTTAAAGGAAAAACCCGGCGTAAAAATCAGCTTCGATTATTCCATTTTTAATGAACAGGAAAAGCTGATAACTACTGCGTCTACAGTCCTGGTATTTATGGATGCCAAAACTAAAAAACCGGTACGTTGCCCGGCCTTTATTCTGGAAAAACTGGGCTTTTAAATTTCAAGCTCTTTTATTTCAACTTTATAGGTGGAGTTAAATTTTTCGAAGATTTCTTCTGCCTCCTTTTTTCTAACAGAAAGAAAAATCTTACAGTCTAATTCCAGTTTTTGCTCTATAACGTTAAGATTGTTTTCTTTGATCATTCTCATAACCGTATTCATTTCAGGATAATCAAATTTTACCACAAAAACGCGGTCAATACTCCTGGTGATCCTTTCTGAAGTTTCCAAGGCCATTTGCGCAGCGGTTTTATAGGCATTTATGAGTCCGCCAACCCCAAGCTTCACTCCGCCAAAATAACGTACCACAACAATAAGAATGTTGGTAACTTCAAAAGACTGGATTTGCCCGTAAATAGGCATCCCGGCAGAATTTGAGGGTTCGCCGTCATCATTGGCCCGATAACGGAATTCTTCTTTTCCTAACTGCCAGGCGTAACACCAATGCCTGGCTTTATGGTGCCGGTTGCGCAATTCTTCAAGGTGGGCATTTATTTCTTCTTCCGTCTTCACCGGGAAAGCATAGCCGTAGAATTTGGAATTCCGGTCTTTAAATAAAACTTCTTCTGAAGCTGAGGTTATGCTTTTATAGGTGTCTTTCATTGGATTAAGATTAATGCTAAAAGCGTTAAAAATTCTTCTTCCTCAAATTTTTAGTTATAAGCTACGAGAACAATACTCAAAATAGCCAGAAAAATTCCTATCCAGTTTTTCCGCAGAAGCCGTTCATGAAAAAATGCGATTCCAACTAATGTAGAAACAGTGACAATACCCACATGGTTCATCGTAAATATCACTGAACTTTCAAAACCTGGATTTCGCAATGCCATCACAAGAAAATAAATAGAAAAGTAGTTGGGGATGCCCAAAGCTACTCCCCCAAGAACATTTTTTAGCGAGAGTTTTAGTTTGCCTGCAATTGCCTGTCCTAATAATATACAGGTTCCAATAATCCCGGCAATGGCAAAAATTGTGGATGAGAACAAACCAACATCAGTTTCAGAAACATAAGTTGTTTCCAGAAAATTTATGGTGGCATCTATAATTCCGCTTCCCAAAAAAACCAGGAGAGGAAAAATAAGGTTCTCTTTTTTTATACTTAAGCCTTCCCTTGTCTTTATTGAAGTTAGGTAAACCGCAACTAATGCCAATACAATTCCTGATAATTTAAAAATGCCGGTACTCTCTTTATATAGAAAAATTCCTGCAAAAACAGGGATTGCGACTGACATTTTTGTGGCTACAGAAACTACAGACAAACCACTTTTTTGGGTGGTGATTGCCGCCAGGTAGAATACGCTTATAAAGAGAACTCCAAGAATAAGTGTGCCGGGAAACCAGGATTGAGCAGGAATCTCAGAAATTTCCAGGTTTTTAATATACCCAAAAAAACCTACGGTACAGGCGATGTAGTAATTTACTATTATGGCTTGCAGGGTATTCACTCCAAATTTGTTGTAGAGTTTAAAAACAACAAAAATGATACTGGAAGAAAGAATGCTGAGCAGGAGGTAAATCAAAATATATCCTGTTTGGCGGTAAAGAGGTCAATCACATCTTCGCGGGTAGGTTCAATATTCCAGGTATGGATTCCCAGGGCAGCTGCGGCATCTGTATTTTCTTTAGTGTCGTCTATAAAAAGGCATTCTTGTGGATCCAGTTTATGTTTTTCCAGCACAAACTGATATATTTCGGCGTCTGGTTTTCTAAAATTAATCTTGTGAGACAAATAGAAAGCATCAAAACATTGTTGAAATTTTTCAAAAAACGGCACATTTTTCCTCACCCAGTCGATATGAATTTCGTTAGTGTTGCTTAACAGGATCAACTGGTAATCTTTTTCTTCGGAAAGTTTTTTAAGGAATTCAAATCGGTAACGGGGGAAATCCACCAGGATCGCATTCCATGATTTTAGCACCTGTTCTTTCTGCAGGTGTTCAAATTCTGAACAATATGCTCCTACAAATTCTTCAGAAGAAATAAGCCCTTTTTCATACTGAAGGTTTTTCTCCAAAAGGCCTGCAGTTAATTCCGGAACCTCGCAGTTTTTTAATTCCCGGGGTGTGGCAGCTTTATCCAGGTTGATAAAAACATCTCCAAAATCAAAAATTATAGTCTTAATCATTTATGTATATTTTCAAATTGTCACCGGTAAGGCCAGATTCTTCTTTTAAACTTCCGCTAATTCGTGGCGCCTGTATCCCAGATTTAAATATTTTCTTTCCGGTAAAAATCCTTGCTTCGTCCCAAAGCCCTGAAGTAATAAAAGTTTGCAGTGTTTTGGCTCCGCCTTCAATTATTACCGATTGCAACTCGTGCCTGTAAAGGATTTCACAAATTTGCGCAGCCAAATTTCCTTCAAAGTTAACGGGTTCAAAGATCAAATTTTCAGTAGAAGGTTCTTTGGCAGCTTCAGCATTGGGAGCATCTGTCAAAATTACAGTTTTGATGCTTCCGTCTAAAACAAAAGAATCCTGCGGAATACGAAAATTCCTGTCAATGATTATCCGGGTGGGATTTGGCCCATGCCACAGCCTTGTGTTCAGTTTAGGATTATCGGCAACCACTGTGTTGGTTCCTACTAAAATAGCCTGTTCTTCTGCGCGCCATTTATGCACCAGTTGTTTGGAAGCCTGGTTGGTGATCCATGCCGGCTGGCGGTTCTGCTTTTCCGCAGGGGCTATAAAACCATCTGAAGTCTGCGCCCATTTCAGTATAATATAAGGCCGCTGCTTTTGGTGAAATGTGAAAAACCGTTTGTTAAGTTCCCGACATTCCTGTTCTTCAATACCAACAGCGACTTCACAACCGGCATCCATCAGCTTTTTAATGCCTCTTCCGGCAACTTCAGCAAAAGGATCCACCGTCCCAATCACCACTTTTTTTATGCCTTTCGCGATAATGAGGTCACTGCAGGGAGGAGTCTTACCATAATGGCTGCAAGGTTCGAGGCTCACATAAATTGTGGAGGCCGGTAAAAGTGCCGGATCTTTAACCGAATTGATGGCATTTACCTCGGCATGTGGCAGGCCGGCTTTTTGATGCCATCCTTCACCAATAATTTTATTATTATGAACAACCACGCTGCCTACCATAGGATTAGGATAGGTGCTTCCAAGGCCATTTCGGGCAAGGCTAATACATTTTTTTATATATTTTTCGTGTATCTTCACGCCCCAAAAATAAGATTAATTAACAAGAATGAGTAGTTACAAAATCCGCAAAATCCAACCAGAAGATAATCAGCAGATTGCTGAGGTGGTAAGAAGTGTTTTAGTAGAAATGGGAGTGCCTAAAGTAGGAACTGCCTATGAAGATAAGGCCCTGGATGATATGTTTGCCACGTATGATTTTCCAAGGATGGACTATTTTGTTGTGGAAAATGAAGAAAAAGTGATTGGCTGCGCTGGGATAGCCCCTCTAAAAGGTTTTGAAGATGAAGTTTGTGAATTGCAAAAAATGTATTTTCTCCCTGAAGCCCGCGGCAGGGGATTAGGCACGCAAATGATGGATACCTGCCTGAAATTTGCCAAATCTGAAGGATTTAAAAAGTGTTATATAGAGACCTTGCCCTATATGGTAGACGCCCGAAAATTATATGCAAAAACCGGTTTTAAAAATCTTGAAAAACCACTTGGCGATACAGGCCATTATAATTGTACGGTTTGGATGATAAAGGATTTATGAAAAAATCCTGGCAAAAGCAGCCAGCCCGGAAGGTGCAAAAAACTAAATTAACTTAACCTAAACACGACAGCCTCTTAAATTTGGCTAATTTTAGGCAACTATAAAAATAACAGTTTTGAACAATACCCCGCTAAAAGTTATCGCAATGATTCCCGCCCGTTATGAAGCCAGCCGCTTCCCGGGGAAACTACTACAGGACCTTAACGGCAAGACCGTAATTAGAAGAACTTATGAAGCCGCAAAGGAAACTGACCTTTTTGATGAAGTTTATGTGGTGACCGATAGTGATAAAATTGAAGAAGAAGTTACCGGTTTTGGGGGTAAAACCATCAGGAGCAAGAAAGAACATGATTGCGGGAGTGACCGGCTGGCTGAAGCTGTGGAGAATTTAGATGTAGATGTGGTGGTAAATGTGCAGGGGGACGAACCTTTTATAGACAGGGACAGCCTGGCAAAATTACTGCTGGTCTTCAGGGAAGATGAAACCAAAGTGGTGGACCTGGCTTCCCTAAAAGTAGCACTTGCCCAAAGTGACGAAATAACCAATCCCAATAACGTGAAGGTTATTACCGATAAAGATAACTTTGCCATGTATTTTTCAAGGTTTCCTATCCCTTACCCGCGGGATAACGAGGCGCCGATGACCTATTTTAAGCATATAGGCATTTACGCGTTCAGAAAGCAGGCCTTGCTTGATTTTCATAACCTGCCCATGTTGCCTTTGGAAGCTACCGAGAAAATTGAAGCCATTCGTTTTCTTGAATATGGCAAAAAGATAAAAATGGTGGAAACCAGCATGCAAACCATTGGAATAGATACCCCCGAAGACCTGGAAAAAGCAAGACAGCTGATGGATTCCTAATTGCTCACCGCTTCTTTGTAAACTTTTAAAGCCCGTTCGCGAGCTTCTTTGTGATCTACCATGGGTTCAGGATAATTATCTGTGCCATATTCTTCTACCCATTTCCTGATGTATTCTTTATCCTTATCAAATTTGTTGATTTGAGTGGTGGGGTTAAAAATCCTGAAATACGGGGCGGCATCAACGCCACTCCCGGCCACCCATTGCCAGTTTCCAACGTTCGAAGACATTTCGTAATCCAGCAGTTTTTCAGCAAAATAAGCTTCGCCCCAACGCCAGTCTATTAGAAGGTGTTTGCACAGGAAACTGCCCACCAGCATTCTTACCCTGTTGTGCATAAAACCGGTGGCGTTTAACTGCCGCATTCCGGCGTCTACAAGCGGGTATCCTGTCTTTCCCTGTTTCCAGAGGCGAAACTCCTCTTTATTATTGCGCCAGTTAATCCGGTCATATTTATCCTTAAAGGCATGGGTCACGGTTTGGGGATTATAATCCAGCACCTGCATAAAAAATTCCCTCCAGATCAATTCCTCCAAAAAAGTCTTGTTTTTTTCAGCACTGGCTTTTTTTACCATCTTACGAATGCTTACGGTGCCAAAACGCAGGTGTGCCCCCAGTCGGGAAGTACCGTGTCTGGAAGGGATATCCCGCGTGTTTTCATACTCTTTTATGAGAGTTGGGGAAACATCATAATCGGGCACTTTTAGGGAAGAAGATTTAAAGCCGATTTCCTTAAGGTTTAAATTCGGTAAGCGGGTATTTTGCAAGAGATTTTTTATGTACTGACTCGTATAATGAATTTTAAGGTCCAGGTTTCTAAATTTTTCTTTCCAGCTTTTCATATATGGCGTGTACACCACGTAAGAACCGCCGTCTTTTTTGGTGATCTCGTCCTTTTCAAAGATTACCTGGTCTTTAAATGTGTGAAAATTTATATCCTTTTCTTTCAGAATCTCACCTATTTCCTTATCCCGTTCTTTTGCATAAGGTTCATAATCGCGATTTGTGAATACCTCTTCAACTTCAAAATCTTTTATAATGCTGCTGAAAACTGCTGAAGGTTGCCCATGGTAAAGGGCCAAGGAGCTGCCGTGTTTTTCCTGTAATTCTTTGCGCATATGCTGCAGCGTCTCATAAATAAATGTGACCCTCGCATCATCCTTAGGCAGATTGTCCAGGATTTCAGGGTCAAATATGAAAATTGGAAGTACCGGTTTTTCGCTTTTTAATGCTTCTAAAAAACCAACATTATCATCGAGACGTAAATCTCTTCGGAACCAGAATACATTTACTTTTTTGCTCATCAGGAAAGGTTTAAGGTGGAAAGCCCGCCATCAATCCCCATTACCTGCCCGGTAATCCAGCCGCTTTCGTCGCTAAGAAGAAATTGCGCGAGATTGGCAATATCTGAAACTTGCCCTATGCGTTTAAGCGGATGCCGCGCTTTCATGCTTTCTATTTTTTTCTCGGTGTTCAGCAGTTTTTCTGAAAGAGGGGTATCTGTTAAAGAAGGGGCGATTACATTTACCCTGAGGCCCGGGGCATATTCTGCCGCGAGCGATTTGGCGAAGCCCTCAATAGCTCCCTTGGCTGCAGAAATGCTGGTGTGAAACGGCATGCCCACTTTTACGGCAACCGTGCTGAAAAATACCAGGCTGGCTTCTTCGGCACTGCGTAACCGGGGCATTACGGCCTGTACTGTTTTTACCAGGCCGAAGAAATTAAGCTCCATTTCTTTTCTAAAATCTTCCAGCCTGTGCATTTTAAAAGGTTTCAGGCTTATGCTGCCGGGGCAGTACACCAGGCCGTGGAGTTTCTCGGGCAGGTCCATTTCTTCTATGTTATCGTGATGTACATCAAATTTTAAATGCCTTACATTAAGCTCATCCAGGTTTCCCGCATTCCTTGAAGCCACGGTAACATTATGCGTCTGGCTTATATTTTTGGCAATTTTAAAACCTATACCTGAAGAACCTCCAACTAATAATATTTCTTTTTTCATGGTTTCCTGTTTTTTAATTTCCTCAGTTTTGCTGATGTTTTTCTTTTACACTTGTTTCAGCAGTGGGCGCAGATTCAAATTGGCCAAAAAGCTCCACTAGTTTTTGCTGGCGGTAATCAAAAATTTCTTTTAGTTTTGGCTTTACGAGGATAGGATGGGCCAGGGTCCCCAAAAAACCCATGGGCAGCTTATAATCTACAATATCTTCCATTTCCACACCACCTTCAATTTCCCTTATAAAATGTTTATGGTGCCAGAGTGCATAAGGCCCAAAGCGTTGTTCATCTACAAAATATTCCTTGGCCCTTACGTGGGTGATCTCGGTTACCCATTTTGTCTTAATGCCTGCCACAGGAGTAACAATATATTGTATTATCTGGCCTTCAAACATTGGCCGGTCTGCCCCCGAGATTATATCGAAGCTCATGTAATCTGGAGTAATGGTTTTAAGGTTTTTAGGATCTGAAAGAAAATCCCAGGCTTCATCTACAGATATGGGCAGTTTCTGTTTGCTCTGTAAGGTATAAATCTTCATTAGAATGATATTTGGAGCTATAAAAATAAAATCAATTTTGTTTAAAATAAAAATTTAATAGTTAAACAAAATATAATCCCCTAGATAGTCTCTCCTGCAGGATAAAATTTTATAATACGCTAAGCTTCTTCTTCTTATATTTGAATAACTAACACAAATTACCAAATTATGAAAAATTTTATACTGATTCTCATGTTATTATGCGCCAGCAGTTCTGGTGCCCTTGCCCAAATTGAAACGCCGCAGCCCAGTCCTTCAGCTAAAATTGAACAGAAGATTGGCCTTACCGACGTAAGTATTGAATATTCGCGCCCCAATATGCGTGGCCGCGAAATTTTTGGCAATCTTGTGCCTTACAACGAAGTATGGCGTACGGGAGCTAATGAAAATACCAGTATAAGCTTTAGTGACGATGTGATGATTAATGGGGAAAAATTGCCAAAAGGAGAATATTCCATTTATACTATTCCAAAACAAGGGGAGTGGGAGGTGATCTTTTATACCACAACCGATAACTGGGGGCTGCCCCAGGAGTGGGATGAAAACAATATTGCCCTTAAGGCCACAGCCCGGGCGCAACAATTGCCTTTTGATATGGAAACTTTTACCATTATGGTTGATGAACTGCATAACGATGGGGCAACGCTTAACTTCATTTGGGCCAATATTGTGGCCGCCCTTCCTTTTGAAGTGCCCACAGATGCAAAAGCAACGGCAAGTATAGAAAAAGTCATGAGTGGCCAGCCCGGGCCGAACGATTATTTTGCGGCCGCCAGCTATTATCACGATCAGAAAAAAGATATGGACAAGGCATATACCTGGATACAGAAAGCTGCTGAAGCCAATGAAGGCGCATTCTGGATTTTAAGAAGAAAATCATTGATAGAAGCCGAAATGGGTAAAAAAGAGGAGGCCATAGCCACTGCTAAACAATCCCTGGCTGCCGCCGAAAAAGCCGGAAACAAGGATTACGTAAAGATGAACAAAGATTCCCTGCAGGAATGGGGAGCAATGTAAAACACGGGAAAAAATATCTAAAGCCCTTTCTTCGGAAGAAGTTAAGGGCTTTTTTTGTAAAATATCAAACCAAACCTTGAAATCCCTATCTGCAGATCAAAATCCTTACAGCTTAGGTTAAGATGAAGAATGAAAAAACGTAAGTTTAGAGGAGCAGCTTTTTAGAAAATCTGGGTTCTCAATTCCGCAATTAGGTACTGATTTCTTTATTAATGGTTTAAGAATTAATATACCAAATCGATTTTTCTCCTTACTTCATCCAACAGCCCGATGAGCTGAAGGCTTTTTTCAAAAGTCATCTGGTCACTTTCTGTTTTTCCCTTCCGAAGCATTTCCTGTACATGGGCTGCCTCAAAATTGTAGCCATTGGCTGTAACCCCAAATTCCTTTGTTTTTTCACCTTTTTCAGTAGAAATTGTCACTGTGGTAGGTTCATGGAAGCGGCTGTTCATGGTTACCACAGCTTTTTCAAAAAGAAAAGTGGCGGTGGTGGGAGTTTTTCTTCCCACAGTGCTGTGCAATTCAGCTTCAATGCCATCTTTATAGGTAAAGATCATCTCACATTCCTCGTCTACCTCTGTTACGGCGAGTTTTGCTTTCGCCGAAATTTCTTCAGGAATACCTAGAGCGCTTAAAGCGGTAAAAACGGGATAAATTCCTATGTCCAGCAGGCTGCCGCCTCCAAGGCTTTTGTTGTAAAGCCGGTGATTTTCGTTAAACGGCGAATGAAATCCGAAATCGGCTTTGAGATTCTTCAGCTTTCCATATTTGCCTTTTTGGATAAGCTGCATCACAAATTTAAAATGGGGTAAAAACTGCGTCCACATGGCTTCCATCAGGAAAACCTTTTTCTCTCTGGCTACAGCGATCATTTCTTTTACCTGTTCGGTATCCATGGCAAAAGGTTTTTCGCATAACACCGCTTTCCCATTTTTGAGGCACAACAAAGTATTTTCATAATGAAATACATGCGGAGTGGCAATGTAAACCACCTCCACATTTTCATCTTTTACCAGTTCTTCATAGCTGCCGTAGGCTTTATCTGCTTCAAATTCGGCTGCAAAAGCCTCTGCCCGGTCCAGGGAACGGCTGGCTGCGGCATAGAGATTGGCGCCGGGAACTTCTTTTAATCCGCTGGCGAATTTTTTTGCGATTCTTCCAGGGCCAATAATGGCCCAGTTTACAGTTTGCTTTTTCATGTGGTGACTTTTGAATTTCCGCTGAATTTTTCAATTATAAGGGCGAGCAGCATTACAATGGCACAACCCAATAGATTCAGCCATAAATAAGGGATAATATCCAGTAGAAAAATTCCTATAATAAGGATTTGGGTAATAAACGCCGCGGTAAAGGTGGCGTTGCTATGTACATGTTTTACAAAAAAGGCCAGCAGGAAAATCCCGAGCACATTTCCGTAGAAAATGGAACCAATAATATTTACCAGCTGGATGAGGTTATCAAAAAGATCTGCCACCGTGGCAAAAGCAATGGCAATTATTCCCCAAAAAAGGGTGAACCACCTGGTGGCTTTTACGAAATGTCCCTCGTCTTCTTCAGATTTCCTACTTCTTTTATAAAGGTCAATAGTAGTGGTCGAGGCGAGGGCATTCAATTCTGAAGCGGTGGAAGACATTGCCGCGCACAAAATAACCGCCAGGAGCAACCCAACAATCCCGCGGGGAAGGTTGTTCAGGATAAAATGAATAAAAACATAATCCTTATCATTGCTTTCAGCATCTTTATCGGCCGCGTCTATAAACATCTTTGCTTTTTCCCGTAAATCCCTTTCTTCGGAATTCAGGCCATTGAGCTTTTCATGAAATTGTGCTTTTTGAGCTTCGGAAATTTCCATACCGGCTTCAGCAAAATTTTGGGTAAGATTATGCTTTTGCGTTTCCAGCTGTTTATGATCCATTATAAGGTCCTGGTACTGTTCTGAATATTCAGAATTCAGAACCGTTTCTGTTGCTGCCGGATTAAAATTGAGCGGCGTTTCATTAAACTGGTAGAACACAAAAACCATCACTCCAACCAGCAGGATAAAAAACTGCAACGGTACCTTCAGCAATCCGTTGAATATCATTCCCAGCTGACTTTCCCTTACCGATTTTCCTGTTAAATAACGTTGTACCTGGCTTTGGTCTGTACCAAAATAGGAGAGCGCGAGAAAGGTACCTCCCAGGAGGCCGCTCCAAAGGGTATATCGATTTTCAAAATCAAAGGAAAAATCGAGGATGTCCATTTTGCCGCTGGTCCCGGCAATTTCCATGGCAGACTGAAAACCTATATTTTCAGGCAAGTAGTGCAGAATAATAAAAAATGTGGAAACCATTCCGGTTAAAATGACTGCCATTTGCTGTTTATGGGTAACACTTACAGCCTTGGTTCCCCCGGTAACCGTGTAAATTATTACCAGTGCGCCAATTAAAATAGTAAGTCCGGTAAGGTTCCATCCCAGCACGGCCGAAAGGATAATTGCAGGTGCAAAAATGGTCAATCCCGCAGCCAGGCCTCTTTGTATTAGAAAAAGAATTGCAGTAAGCGTCCTGGTTTTCCTGTCGAACCTGGATTCCAGGTATTCATAGGCGGTATATACGTTAAGACGATGATAGATAGGAATAAACACCATGCAGATAATTACCATTGCAATGGGCAGCCCAAAGTAGAACTGTACAAATCCCATCCCGTCGTGAAAAGCCTGCCCCGGGGTGGAAAGAAAGGTGATCGCACTCGCCTGGGTGGCCATAACCGAGAGCCCTATTGTCCACCACCTGGCATCGCCCCCGCCTTTTATATAATCCTGCACGTTTTTGCTGCCGCGGGATTTATAGATGCCGTACCACACGATAAAGGTAATGGTAAGAATAAGGACGCACCAGTCGATTAGCTCCATATCAGGCGAAAGATTTCATAAGGATGTAAAACAGGACAATGTAAACGGCATTGGCAATAAGTACCAGGCTGTAACTTTTTTTCCAAATGTACTTTTCGGGCTTCTCCATCATTTTCCTATAGAAATCATGTTGGCGAAAAGTTTAAAAGCCCCTGGAACTCCGGCTGGAAATTGCCTGAAAAAGCTAATACCCGTGTAAATATAATAGCCTTCGCCATAGTTTGCTACCAGCAGGCTGCCATCTTTAGGCTGTTCGCCCTGATCGTTCATAGAAAGCACAGGTGTAAATTCATCGCTCCAGCTATCAGGAAAATAGAGCCCGCGTTCCTGCACCCAATTCTTAAAATCGGCTTTGGTGATTTTATTAGGTGAATTCAGCAGGGGATGTTCTGGCGCCAGGAACCGCACTTCCGCAAATTCATCGGTAACCCGGTCGCGCGATAATTGCAGATTATAAGGAGCTATATTGCCGGTAACGAGTCCGCGATTGGTATTGTACTGCACAATCAGCGTACCGCCGTATTCCACGTAATCCAGCAGGATATTTTGTTTGTAAGCCAGTTCCTCCTGCACGTTATAGGCACGAATTCCCATTACCACGGCATCAAAATTCTCCAGGAGCGCTGCGGAAATCTGTGCCGGGCCAATCTTGGTGATTTTGTAACCAATTTGTTCCAGGCTTTCCGGCACCACATCTCCGGCGCCTTCAATGTAAGCAATGTTCTGTCCTCTGGTTTTTATATTCAGTTTCGCCACTTTTAGTTTTGAAGGCAGAATCAGCGTCTGGTAAGGGATGTGTTCGTAATCTATATGAACAACTTCTTTAGAAAAGGTGTTCGAATTAATACTTGCCTGCGGAACAATAACGGCCTCGCTCTCATCTGCGGGCGGGGTGATGCTGAAATTGATAATCGCGGTGCCACCTTTCTTCGGAATACTGAAGTTTGCGGAAGCGGGCTCAATTTTCCAGTCTTTAGCTGAAGCCAGCGAAAGCTCCCCGGCAACATCGTCTTTTCCTGAAGTAAGCTTCACCGAAATTTGCCTTTTTTCGGCATTATCAAAAATCATGACCTGCTCATCAAAGGCTACCGACACCGGCGGGACAATTTCAAAAGAACGATAGGTTTCCCCATAAACATTATCGTTGTATTTATAAACCACTTCTTTTGAAAACGGAATTGTTACTCCCTTAAAATTGATGCTGAAAGTAGCTTTGGTGTAATTGGGCATTTCCGGCAGGCCAATTAACTGCCGGTCTTCAACTTTATACATTCCCACGGTTCCTTCTTTCTTTAACCAGTAAGGGGAGGTCGTTTTACTTTCCGCAGGAATATTGAGGTTTAAATTTGCATTCCAGCCTTTATTGTTTTCAAGCACTGCATTTGGCTGAAGCGAGGAATTATTTGGAGAAAGCTCCACATTTTTAAGCACCATAGTAAAGTTGCTGCGGTTAATGGCTTCAAAGGAAACAGGAACCGTTTCTGAAGGCGTGGCGGCAGGAGCCTGGGCTACGGCCTCAAGATAAAGGCCGGCCGAAGCGGCTATAATATTCGTGATTTGTTCCAGCTTTATCTTGCGCCAGTGCGCATTTTTAAGTTCTTTAATTAGCTGATAAGCCTCTACCAGTTTCGGGATGCTGGCCGCGGGATTTGTAAAATCGTAATTTTCCTGAACCTTGGTTAAAATTTCACCAATTTCGGCCCCGCCTTCTATCCGGTTCCAGGAGGTATCTATGCCGGCAAAAATATCATCTTTGGCCGGCGGCATATCCCCTTTTAAAAATTCCAGGTATTCCATCTGGGAGCCGCGGCTGCCGGTGCTTCCAAACCCCTGGGAACGGTGCTGGCTCCGGCTAAGGGAGGCGATTTCAGGATTCGATAGGCCTTTCAGCGGAAAATAAACACCGGTATCAAATTGTAAAAATTTCTCTTTGCTGGCTTCTTCAAAAGCTTCCTGGCTTCCGTAGAACCAGGGGGAAGTATTGAAGAATAAACGTTTTGGCTGAAAAGTATTGGTAAACTGAAGTTGTTCGGGAAAAGCGGCATTATCATCTGCCAGATCAAAAGCCTTCACACTTAATATCGCGGAAGAAGTGTGGTGGCCGTGTGTGCTGCCGGGCGTACGATGGTCAAACCGGTTGATGATCACATCGGGCTGGAATTTACGAATAATCCAAACCACATCACTTAACACTTCCTCTTTATCCCATATTTGCAGTGTTTCTTCAGGCGTCTTGGAATAGCCAAAATCGTTGGCGCGGGTAAAAAATTGCTGCCCGCCGTCAATTCTTCTGGCAGCCAGTAATTCCTGTGTTCTAATCACGCCCAGCTCTTCCCTTATTTGCGGCCCTATAAGGTTCTGGCCGCCATCTCCACGGGTAAGTGAGAGATAGGCCGTTCTAGCGTTTACCTGATTGGAGAAATAAGAGATGAGGCGCGTGTTTTCATCATCTGGGTGGGCAGCCAGATACAAAACCGAGCCCAGGAAATTGAGTTTTTCAATTTCGTGATAAATTTCTGAAGCGGTTAATTTTTTTGGAGCCTGGGCCTGTATGGTGGTAATCAAAAAGAGGAATAGGAGAGATAGAAATTTGCGCATTTCCCACATGGATTTTATAGGTAAAACCAAATATAAAAACTTTGCAGTCTCTTCTAAGCTATTTGTTGAGGTTTAACTTTTAAAGCGCGTCCTTGCCTTCATCCAGCCTGGCATTTTTTTCTACCAGGGAAACAGCTTTCTGTAGCATCAGGTTATTGGGATAGGTAATAAGTTCCCCTTCCATAGTCCTTAAATGCAGGTGGAAAGCCTTTATGTCTTCAATAATCGCCTCAATAGGCAGGTCTTTGTCGTGAATTTTTATTTTATCCCCAATCTTATAAGGGAAAGAAAAGAACATGATTACCCCAGAGGTAATATTGCTTAAAATAGACCAGATGGCGAAAAGCGCTGCCCCCAGAATGGCAAAAACAGAAGAAAAAATAAGGGCGAAATCTGCCCATTCCAGCCCCCAGGCCACAGAAAGCAATAAAGTGGCAAGAATAAAAATGAGGATATTAATGTACTTAAACATTAATTTGATGCGCGTGATGTTTATTTCGGCACGCTCGCCAACCCTCTTTGCGGTTTGTTTAAGGATATACTGAATAATGAGCAGTAAAAGGAATATTCCTATGCTGTAAAAGATTTCAATACGGATGCTACTAAAAATGTCGGGCATTTTAAAATTCAGGTTTATGGCAAATATAAAGACTATCCCAACACCGAAGATGGCAAAATCAGGATTTCGCGAATTCAATTAATTTGTTGTAGACCAGGTGGGTGGGAAGGCCCACCACATTAAAATAACTGCCTTCAATCCCCGTAATCCCCACCAAACCAATCCATTCCTGGATAGCATAACCGCCGGCCTTGTCAAAAGGTTTGTAGTTTCTTACGTAAAACACGATTTCTTCAGAAGTAAGCTCCCTGAAGCTAACCCGGGTTGTGGAGTGTATGGTTTCCTGCTTTTGTGCGGTGGTAAAACAAACAGAGGTAATTACCTGATGGGTTTTTCCCGAAAGGGATTCAATCATACCCACAGCTTCTGCTGCATCTGCGGGTTTTCCCATGGCCACGCCATCGTTTAAAACAATGGTATCGCTGGTAATAAGGATCTGGTTTGATTCCAGGTTTTCAAAAGCTTCAGCTTTAAGCTGAGCCAGGAAATCGGTTATTTCTTCATCTTTAAGATGATCCGGAAAAACTTCTTTAACCGGCCGCACGTCTACAGTATAAGGGATTTCCATTTCCTTAAAGAAGCGTTGCCTTCGGGGGGAGCCTGAGGCAAGGATCACTTCTTTGTTCTTTAAATAATCTTTCAGCATACAACTATAATATAAATTTGTAAAGGCCCATGGAAACCAATCCGAAGAAAAGGATCAGTTTCAGGATAAGGCTTAAACGGGTAAATTGTTCTTTTTTTTCAGCATCCCATATCTTCAGCATTACGTAAATGAGGGGCGCGAAAATAAACAGGAGCACGTAAATTGTGGCAAGCGTGTTCTGGAATAAATAAGTGTAAGTGTAATGGAAAATCGCCACCAGCGGGAATAAGGCCACGGTAAAAATAACCTTATTGGTACGGGAAGTCCCTAAAATGATGGGCAGGGTTTGCATTCCCGCATTGTAATCGCCTTTAATATCTTCCTGGTCTTTTACCATTTCCCGTAGCAGGTTGATTAAAAAAGCGAAAACCGCATAGTCTGTAAGAATGGAAAAGAGCAATCTTTGTAATGGCTGGTTTTGATCGTTTATTGCCGGCAGGAGATCGTAAAGCCCCACAATTACCACAACCCCGGCAATGGTACAGCTAACGATAATATTTCCTATAAGCGGCAGCCTTTTAAGGTACATGGCATAAAAGTAAAGGATCGCGGAAGCGAAAATCCACAAGCCCGAAAAGACCGGCCAGCCCACGATATTAGAAAGGTAAAAACCAATTCCCACCCCTGCAACGTTCAGGATCATAAAGAGGTTATAACCTGTTTTTTCTGAAACTCCCGAACCTATGATAGTTTTATCGCCGCGGTTAATCCTGTCTGTCTGCACGTCCTGAACATCATTGATGATATAACCGCCGGCAGCCAGGCACACGGTGGCCAGGGCAAGCAGGAAATATCCCAACACATCCAGGGTAATTGAAGCCCCGAATGGCTCAAAAAGGCCATATTTTATCAGGAACTGGGTAGCCGCTATAAAGAGTAGGTTTTTGTACCTGGCCAGGCGTAAATATTTCATAGGGGTTTAGTTGGAGACAAACTTTAAGCCGATAATGGAAATTATAAGGCCGCTCAGGAAGAAAATACGCCAGAAATGGGCGGGCTCCTTAAAAACCAGGATTCCCAGCAAAGCGGTTCCCGCGGCACCAATTCCCGTCCATACCGCATAGGCAGTGCCAATGGGTAAAACCTGGGTGGCTTTGTAGAGCAAAAGCATGCTTACTGCCAGGAACAAAAGAAATCCCAACAACCAGAAATTCGCTGTATTTCCGGAACTGAATTTCGCCTTTCCAAGGCAAAAGGCAAAGCCTACTTCACAAAGGCCGGCGATAATCAGCAAAACCCAGCTTATTCCTTTTCCATCCATTTTCCCTGCACTTTCATTACCTGTTCAATCACGTCCCGCACACAACCTTTGCCGCCTTTGCGGTGGGAAACATACCGGGAAATCTCCTTTACTTCTGCCACGGCATCCTGCGGGCAGCAGGGCATGCCCACCAGCTTCATGGGGTAGTAATCGGGAATATCGTCTCCCATATAAAGCACTTCTTCCGGCTTAATTTCATAAATATCGAAGAATTCATCCATTTGCTCCACCTTGTCTGAAATTCCAAGGTAAATATCGTTGATGCCCAAATTCCGAAGGCGCATTCTCACCCCTTCATTTTTTCCGCCGGAAATAATGCAAACGGTATAACCGGCATCTTTGGCCTTTTTCAGGGCGTAACCATCTTTAATATTCATGGTGCGCAAGAGTTCTCCCGAAGTGCTCACCTGCACCGAGCCGTCTGTTAGTACGCCATCTACGTCGAAAACAAAGGTGTTAATGTGGTTTAAATATTCTTTATAGTTCTTTTCCATGTAATTCCTGAATCGAAGAGGTTAAGAGTTTATATATTTTTGATTCCTGGGCATTGAGAAGTTCCAGGTGCGCGTTTATGGTTTTTTCATCATTTCGCAAGGCAGGGCCGGTTTGGGCTTCTGCAGGCGATAATTCTTCAATTTTCGCGGCGGTTTCAGCGATTAGCGGACGCAAAATTTCGAAAGGCACCTCGTGTTTCTTGCAAATATCAGCGCCAATTTGATAAAGATGATTGCTGAAATTGTTCACGAACACGGCCGAAACATGCAGCGCCCGCCGTTGTTCAGAATTAATTTCATATAAATTTTCAGAAATAGCGGCCCCCAGTTCTTTTAATTTATGAAGGTTTTCTTCGGAACTGGCCTCTAGGCAAAGCGGAATATTCTTAAAGCTGATTTCCCTATTCCTGGAAAAGGTTTGAAGCGGGTAGAAAACCCCGAAATTTTTAAATTTAGACAAGCTTTCCATTGCAACTCCGCCGGAAGTATGTACAAACAACCCGCCTGTATCCTTCAGTTGTGCAGCGGTTTTGGCAATCGCATCGTCTTTCAGCGCGAAAATGTATAAATCGGCTTGCGTAATTTCTGAAAGGGAGGTGGTGGTAGATATTTCAGCAAAATCAGCTAATTTTTCCGAGCGGTGGTTATAAACCTGCACTATTTGCACTTCGCCTGATTGCCGGAAAGCGCGAAAGAGGTGGGATGCAACATTTCCCGCGCCTATAATTACCACTTCTGTCATGCGGCAAAAATACCAAAAATTTTGCTGAGGTAAAATTAACATTTACAGATAGAGATTGAAGAGCGGAAGTCTTACAAAACCGTTAAAATTCCTTAAATTTGCAGCCGATTTAAAGGATATCTTTCATGCAGAATAAAATAGCTTCTGTCATTTTTTCTACCCGTATAATGGCAGTTTTATTCATAGTTTTTGCCATTGCCATGGCATTGGGAACATTTATAGAAACCTGGTACAGTATTGAAACGGCAAGGGTGTTAATTTATAATACCTGGTGGTTTGAAGGGATTATGCTGTTTTTACTTGTAAATTTTATTGGGAATATTCCGCGCTACCACCTGTTAAAAAAAGAAAAATGGTCTACGCTGCTGCTTCACCTATCCTTTATTTTTATTTTAATAGGGGCCTTTATAACCAGGTACATTAGCTACGAGGGAATTATGCCCATTAGAGAAGGGGAGACCACTAATAAATTCCTCACCCATGAAACCTATTTCACATTTTTCATAGATGGCGAAATAAACGGGGAGCCACGAAGAAGGGTGCTGCAGGAAGAGGTATTGCTCGCACCGGAAACTGAAAATGATTATGTGCTGAACACCGATTACAACGGGCAGCCTGTTACTTTTGAAGTGCTTAATTTTATAGACAGCGCCGAAGAGACGCTGGTGCCAACAGAAGGCGGCGAAAAGTATTTGAAGATAGTGGAAGCCGGCGGGGGCCAGCGCCACGACCACTACCTTAAAGAAGGTGAAGTAAGCAATATCCACAATACGCTATTTACTCTTAACAATCCTACCGAAGGCGCTATTAATATAAGCGTTAATGAGGAAGGAGAATATACCATAGATTCACCTTTTGCAGGGGACTATATGAGAATGGCCGACCAGAAACAAGGGCAGCTGGTACAGGATTCTACCCAAACACTTATGCTGCGTTCCCTCTACAATATTGGAACTCTGCAATTTGTAATCCCGGAGCCGGTGGTAAGGGGCGAATACGATGTGGTGCCTACCAAACAAAAAAACAAAGACCAGCCAGACGGCGTGGTAATGAAGGTTAGCTCCCAGGGAAATTCGGAAATGGTGACCCTTCTTGGCGGAAAAGGAATCCCCACCGAACCGGAACAAATTAATCTGGCAGGGCTTGAGATTTACCTCAATTACGGTTCTATCGAAAAAGAATTGCCTTTCGCGCTGCGTTTAAATGATTTTATCGCGGAAAAATATCCCGGTACTCAAAACAGTTATAAATCCTTCCAGAGCGATGTGGAAATTGTGGAAGAAGGCAAGGAAAATGTGCCTTATGAAATTTATATGAACCATATCCTGGACCACCGCGGGTATCGTTTTTTCCAGTCCAGTTTTGATCCCGACGAGCAGGGAACCATACTTTCGGTAAACCACGACCAGTGGGGAACGTGGATTACTTACACCGGATATTTTCTGCTTTATTTTGGTTTGATGTGGATCCTGTTTGATAAAGGTTCCCGCTTTGGGCAATTAAAGCAACGTTTGGATAAATTAAAACTGAAGAAGAAACAGCTGGCAGGCATTAGTGCCATTTTGATGGTTTCTTTTAGCTCTCTTGCCCAAACGCCTGAAGAGCAGCATGTGCATACCAATATAGAGAACGCGCAGCGGCAGATGGATTCTATAATTTCCACCAATGCCGTAAAAGAAGAGCATGCGGCAAAATTTGGAAGAATGGTGATCCAGGATGTCGGGGGAAGAATGAAGCCCGCCAACACCTATTCTTCAGAATTACTGCGGAAGCTCAGCAAAACCGATTCTTATAATGGAATGACTTCAGACCAGGTGTTGCTTTCCATGACTGAAAATCCCATGGTTTGGTATAATATTCCACTTATTTATGTAGAAAAACATAATGATAGCCTGCATAATATCCTGAAAGTGGAAGAAGGTAAAAAACTCCTGTCTTTAACCGACTTTTTTGATAATGCCGGCAATTATAAATTAGCTCCATATCTGGAAAGCGCCTATCAGGCAGCGGTTCCCAACAAGTTTCAGAAAGACTTTATCAATACCGATAAAAAGGTAAACCTGTTGTACCAGGCGCTTCAGGGGGATATTTTAAGGATATTTCCTATTCCGGGGGATGAAAATAATAAATGGGTTTCTTATCCCGAGGTAGAGGATGCGGCTTTTAAAGGCATGGATTCTGTTTACGTGAGGCAAATTTTGCCGCTTTACATGAACGCGCTTAAAGATGCCCGTGAAACGGGAGATTATGAAACTGCCGATAAATATTTGGGAAGTATTAAAAGTTTTCAGCAGAAGTTTGGAGCCGAGGTAATGCCTTCCGAAGAAAAAATTGAAGCGGAAATCACTTATAACAAATATGATATTTTCAGGAATCTTTACTGGATGTATATGCTCGCCGGAGTGCTCATGCTCATTTTTGTGATCGTAAACATTTTTAAGGATAATAAAATAATGCGTGGATTGGTTACCTTATGTATCGTTTCCATAGCAATTCTATTTGCTTTACATACGGCAGGCCTGGCTGCGAGGTGGTATATTTCTGGCCATGCCCCATGGAGTAATGCTTATGAATCTATGATTTACGTGGCCTGGGCAACCATGTTCTTTGGCCTTGCCTTTGGAAGAAAAAGCAACCTTACTATTGCCTCAACCGCTTTTGTGTCGGCAATTATCTTGATGATCGCTCACGGCAACTGGACAGATCCCGCAATAGCCAATTTAGTACCCGTGCTGGACTCGTACTGGATTATGATACATGTTTCAGTAATTGTAGGGAGTTACGGGCCTTTGACGCTGGGAATGATTTTAGGCGTGGTTGCTTTATTACTAATGATTTTAACCAATTCTTCCAATAAAAAGAAAATGGACCTCAATATAAAAGAGATCACGATTATTAATGAACTAGCTCTTACGGTAGGCCTGGTAATGCTTACCATTGGTAACTTTTTGGGAGGACAATGGGCAAATGAAAGCTGGGGCCGTTACTGGGGCTGGGACCCTAAAGAAACCTGGGCCTTAATCAGCATCATGATATATGCTGTTGTAATCCACATGCGGCTGGTGCCGGGGCTTCGAGGAAGATGGACATTCAACTTCATGTCTGTTGTGGCATATTCTTCTGTGATGATGACTTATTTTGGAGTGAACTTCTACTTAAGCGGATTGCATTCCTATGCGAGCGGAGATAAAGTAATAACCCCTAATTTTATTTATTATACCGCTGCGGGCGTGGCTGTGCTGGGAGCAGTTTCGTACTGGAGGTACAAGAAATACTATGCTAAAAAGGCAAAGAAGGAAATAAGGAAGGATAGCGAAGTAGTTTGATAGCTTTTAAATAATTCAAGACATAAAAAAACCTGCTTTTCGGCAGGTTTTTTAGTTTTAATAATGTTGAGCTTTTAAATTACTTCAAATTTCCAACCATATCCTTAGGTTGTACCCATTCATCAAACTCTTCAGCAGTAAGATAACCAAGGTTCACGGCTTCTTCTTTTAAAGTGGTTCCATTTTTATGGGCGGTATTGGCAATTTCAGCAGCTTTATAATATCCTATTTTAGTATTTAAAGCAGTTACCAGCATTAAGGAATTATTTAGCAGTTCCTGGATTCTTTCAGTATTCGGTTCTATTCCCCTTACACAGTGCTCTTCAAAAGATCTGCAGGCATCTCCAAGGATCTCGGCACTCTGCAGAAGGTTTACGGCCATTACGGGTTTAAAAACATTTAATTCAAACTGGCCCTGCATGCCACCTACACTCATGCTCACATCGTTACCTATCACTTGTGCGCAAACCATCGTAAGGGCTTCACATTGGGTAGGATTAACTTTTCCCGGCATAATGGAAGAACCGGGTTCATTGGCCGGAATAATAATTTCCCCAATCCCGCTTCGGGGTCCGGAGGCAAGCATCCTTATATCATTTCCTATTTTGTTAAGCGAAACTGCCAATTGTTTTAATGCCCCGTGGGTTTCCACAAAAGCATCATGGGCGGCCAGGGCTTCAAATTTATTCTGAGCAGAAACAAAAGGAAGTTCAGTAAATTTCGCGATAAATTCGGCTACGCGTTTGGAATATCCTTTTGGAGTATTTAGCCCTGTTCCTACAGCGGTTCCGCCGAGGGCAAGTTCAGCTAAATGCGGAAGGGTGTTTTCCAGGGCTTTAATGCCATGGTCCAACTGCGCCACATAGCCGCTGAATTCCTGCCCCAAAGTGAGGGGAGTGGCATCCATAAAATGGGTGCGGCCAATTTTTACAACTTCTTTAAACTCTTCAGATTTTTTCTTCAGCGTTTCCCTTAATTTCTTTACTCCGGGAAGGGTGATTTTTGAAATTTTGTGATAGGCTGCAATATGCATTCCAGTAGGAAAAGTGTCGTTGGATGACTGCGATTTGTTTACATCGTCGTTAGGCTGAAGTGTTTTTTCACCTTCCCCGATAGCTTTTCCTGATAGTTGATGGGCACGGTTGGCGATAACTTCATTTACATTCATGTTGCTTTGCGTGCCGCTCCCGGTTTGCCAGATTACCAGTGGGAATTGATCGTCATGTTTTCCTGCCAGGATCTCATCACAAACCTTAGCGATTAAATCCCTTTTCTCCACAGGAAGTACTCCCAACTCGCAGTTGGTGTAAGCCGCAGCCTTTTTTAAATAGGCGAAGCCATAGATAATTTCCAGCGGCATACTCGCCGGTGGGCCTATTTTAAAGTTATTTCTGGATCGCTCTGTCTGGGCTCCCCATAGTTTATCTGAAGGAACTTTAACTTCCCCCATGGTGTCTTTCTCTATTCTGTAATCCATAATGTTAAAGGTTATTTGCTTTACAAATTTACATTTTAGGGAGGTCTTTGGCCCTAAAAAAGGCATTAAATTTGAAACTCTTAACCGTCTTTATAAGGAAAAATAAATTTTTAGGATTTGTATGTTTGGAGTGGGGGAGTTGAAAAGTAAAAGGTTCAAGAAGATAAAAAAGAGATAATATTTTCTATTTCACCGGGAGCTTATAGCTAAATCCCGTACATATATAAAGTCAAAATCTGAAATTTCACTTCTACAAAACGCAAGACCAAAAAATGAGGTTTTAGAAAATTTTAAATTTTAATTGTGATAAGCCGGCAGAGTTTATATCTTTGACAAGATTCAAAATTTAAGGAATTATGTTCGAGTTTGATCAGTATCTTGGGTTTTTACTTTTTCTTGTTATTTTAACCATGGGTTTTTGGTTAATGTTTTTTCTTGTGGCCATAGTTCCTTACTGGCTTGGCGGTTCAATAACCGAACTTCTTAAAGAAAGAAAAGCAAAGAAAAAGGCAGAAGAAGCGCAATAAAAAAGCACAGCATAAAAAAAGGGACGGTAAAATGTCCCTTTTTTTAGATCTTATCTTTTCTAAAATTCCCCTTCCATTTCACCATCTCCGTTTTCTCCTTCTTCACGGCGTTCCTGTTGCCTCTTTTGTTGATTAAACCTGTATATAAAAGAAACATTTATTTGCCTTTGTCTCCACTGGAATTCACTGTCCTGTTCGTAATTATCAGTTAGCGTGTACGAACTTCTTTTCCTGGAATTCAATAAATCCCGAACATTTAAGGAAATAGTGGCATGTTCATTCAAAATTTCCTTACTCAAGGCAACATCTATGGAAAGAATTCCGTCCTGTGTTCCCTGTACTTCATCTGAAGGCCCGCGGTAGAAGGCATTGGTTTGCCAGTCAATGCTCCAGGGCAGGGTAACTTTAGAACTAAATCTTCCAAAATAACTGGTGTTTTTCTGGCTGTAGTCTGTGCCGTTAAATTCCCCGTCCAGGTTAAACTGAAAATAATTGAAACTACCATTCAGCCTTAACCAGTCGGCAGGGTTGTATAAGAAACCAAGTTCTGCGCCCATCCTGTCGTTAGTCGCAAGGTTAAACGGAATACTTCTTATTACTCGCTGCTGAATGTACTGATCTGAATCGGCATCTTCAGGATCGTAATTTGGATTGGTAATGGTAATATTCACATTTTCCTGTACCCTGGAGAAAGCATCAGTTTCCCGTTGATAATAAACTGAAGAAGTTAAAGTTAATTTCTCCCATCTTTTTAAATATCCAAGATCAAAGGCATTGGAGTATGCGGGTTGTAAATTGGGATTCCCCTGAAAGACGTTGTTTCTACTGCTCCTGGAAGGAAAAGGATTGATAAACCAGCCACGGGGCCTGTTAATTCTTCGGTTATATCCCAGGGTAATATTTTCTTCTTCCCCCAATTCATAAATAAGGTTTACGGTAGGGAAGAGGCCGAGGTAATTATTATCAAAATCGGTATCAATTTCAAAGGAATAAATATCCTGTAATTCATCTTCAGATAATTCTGAATCAATGGTTCCTTTTAACTGTGTGTTTTCAAGACGCAAACCAAGAAGGAAGCTAAAATCGCCAAATCTTGAACCGTATTGCGAGTATAATGCCTGCACATTTTCAGAATAATCAAAAACGTTGGTCTGGTTTACGTTTAGTATAAGCTCTCCATTGGCATTTTCCTGGTAAAGTTCGTAATCGGTCACTTCATTTTCAAAATTTCCGCGGTAGCCGGCTTCAAACTGAGAATCTTCTCCAATTGGCCTCACATAATCCGCCTGTATCAGGTATTCTTTCTGATCTTCCAGGGTAGAAGTTTGCTCCCTAGGAATGGAAATATCATCATTTGCAGTATTATTAAAAGTTACCGGCTCCCTAATATAGGAGGCCTGTGTTTCTTTGTCTATCTCGTACTGAAAATCTGCCGTTAATTGATGCCCTTCATTATCAAATTTATTGATATAATTAAGCGAGAACTGGTAGCTGTCATCATCTTCAGTTTCCCGCTCAAACCTCGAGGTACCCAATTGTGGAGCATTATTAAGGTAATATTCGCTTATGTTAGTAGTAAGATCATCGTCGTTACCATATCTATAGAAAACAGCACCGGTAATAGAAGACATATCGTTGATGTAATATTCCATTCCCACGTTGGTATTGAAGCCACGATTTATCCTGTCATATTCCCTGTCTTCAATGTTGCGGTTATAAGGAATGCTATCTAAAAAAGCATCCTGCTGATTTTGGAAGTACCGGGTGTCAAAAAAGCCGTTCCCGGGAGATTCTGAATACCGGTAACCTGTTGTGGTAAAGAGATTATAATTTTCTGTCCTGTAATTAAGATTTGCTGAAACCCCAGCGTTGGCAGGATGGCCTGTGTTTAATGTTAAAGAACCATTGAAACCAAGGGTTTCTTTTTTCCGCAGGATAATATTAATAATCCCTGCAGTCCCTTCAGCGTCATATCTGGCCGAAGGAGAAGTGATTACTTCTACACGTTCGATGGCCTCAGCGGGAAGCTGTGCAAGCACATCGGTGCCGCCAAAACCAGCCATGGCTGAAGGTTTTCCGTTAATTAGAATTTTCACATTTTCATTACCACGCAGGCTTATTCCGCCTTCAATGTCTACAGAAATAGAGGGTACATTGTTAAGGGCGTCACTCACTGTTCCACCGGCAGTGGTAAGGTCTTTCCCAATATTATAAATTTTCTTGTCCAGTCTCACATCTACCTGTGTGGTCTCAGCACGCACCACTACTTCATCCAGGCTGGAAGAACTTACTCCAAGGGGAATCGTCCCCAGGTCAAGATCAGAATTTACATTGCGGTTATTGAAGTTTTTTGGCTCGTAAGAAATGAATTCCACGACAATGTTATAAGTGCCGCCCGGTACTTCTACAGAGAAATTACCATCCACATCGGTAACTCCGCCCGTTACATCCTGCGGATCGTTTACGTTGGTAACCGAAATAGTGGCATATTCCAGAGGGACCTCCAGGTCATTATCAATTACCTTACCTGAGATAGTGTATTCCGCCTCCGGACTTTGTGCATTTGCTGTAAAAATAAAACTGAAAAGAAGGATAAGAGTGCAACTTAACCCACGAAAAATTTTGGTGGTCATAGATAGATTTTCTCTTTTGACCCCTCAAAATGCAGATGGTTTAATTGAAATAGGTTAAGATTCCGTTAAAGCGGAAACTTTTTTTGAAGTCACCGCTTATCTATTTCAAAATGAAGAATTAAGACTTTTGCGTAATTTGCCTGTTTATAGCAGTATAATTTTCAAATTGCTCTTCATTAAAAAGTTTTTTTAACGCTGTATTTTCTGATTTTTGAATTGACTTCAATTTGGTGATCTGGGAATCATGCTTCAATGAAGAATTAATAATCTCATTCTTCTTAATGGTATATTCAATAATTAGTTCTTCCAGTTTATGAACCTGGTCCAGTGTAAGGTTTAATTTTGATTTCCAGGCATAAGCCAGTTCTTCGGCAATTTCCTTAATATCCTGGCGGTTCTTTTTATGTATATACAAATTGGTGTAAACAAAGCCTGCTACAAGCAAGCCTGCCAATCCTATAAGTCCTAACCTTTGTTCTAGTTTCATTCTCTCCCTTTTTTGTGATTCTTTTTCTTTCACAGTACTTCTTCAATATTTGAAGGCGGCCTACCTATAACCGCTTTTTCTTCATTTTCTGCGATTGGCCTTTCTATTAATTTAGGATTTTTTGCCATTACCGCTATCAATTCCCGGTCACTAAGATCTTTGTCTTTATAATTCTCTTTCCAGGTTTTCTCATTTTTCCTTACTAACTGAATAGGAGAAATGTTCATCTTCCCTATAAGTGCCGAGATTTCTTCTTCTGTTAAAGGTACCTTCAAATATTCTCTTACTCTATAATCTTCTCCTGAATTTTTTACAATTTCCAATCCTTCACGGGATTTTTTACAGCGGGTATTATGGTAAATGGTAATCATTTTTCTTTTTCCTTTACACGTCTTAAAATAAACAATTAATTTTAAAATTAAAACATCTCAATATTATTATCAATCATCATTCCGTTGTCCCATCATCATTAAATATGCTTTAAGAAAATCGTCCAGCGCCCCGTCCATCACATCATCTACATTACCTGTTTCCTCTCCGGTTCTCACATCTTTCACCAGCTTGTATGGATGCATCACATAATTGCGAATTTGGGATCCCCATTCAATTTTCATTTTTGAATCTTCAATCTCCCTTCGTTGGGCCTGTTGCTTCTGAAGTTCAATTTCGTATAACTGGCTCTTTAACAGCTGCATCGCCTTATTTTTATTCTCCAGCTGGGAGCGGGTTTCAGAATTCTCAATCACTATTCCCGTTGGGGCGTGGCGTAATCTAACCGCAGTTTCCACTTTATTTACATTTTGCCCGCCTGCACCTGAAGAGCGCATGGTTTCCCAGGAAATTTCTGAAGGGTTTATATCAATTTCTATGCTTTCATCGGCCAGTGGGTAAACATAAACAGAAGCGAAAGAGGTGTGCCTTTTTGCATTACTGTCAAATGGGGAAATCCTCACCAACCGGTGTACCCCATTTTCACCTTTAAGCCATCCAAAAGCGAATTCCCCTTCTATTTCCAAAGTGACCGTTTTTATACCGGCAACGTCTCCGGATTGGTAATTTAGCTCTTTAATTTTATATCCCTGCTTTTCGGCCCACATGAGGTACATTCGCATTAACATTTGCGCCCAGTCACAACTTTCGGTTCCGCCGGCACCAGCAGTAATTTGCAGTACAGCGCTAAGATCATCTCCTTCTTCAGAAAGCATATTTCTAAATTCAATGCCTTCAACAAGATTTATAATTTTATCGTATTGTTTTAGAACATCTTCTTCAGATGCATCTCCCTCTTCATGAAATTCAATTAAAACCTGAAGTTCTTCCAGTAAATTTTTTGCCTGCGTATATTCCTGCACCCATTTCTTCTTCCCCCTCAGGACCCGCATAAAAGCTTCAGCTTCTTTAGGGTCATTCCAGAAATCCGGATCAAAGGTTTTTTCCTCATCATTCTGGATCTCTATCTGTTTCTGCTCTATATCCAGATGGGTATGCAGAGCGCTAAGCCTTTCCTTTATATCTTTTACCTGATCGGTAGTAACCATTTATTCAATTTTACCCGAAATTATAACACTTTTTTTATTTACGGGAAACCTTAACAAGAAATTATTGCTGAAATTAAGCTATTGCTGTTGCTGCTGCTGTTGAGAAGTTACTTCAACACTGTAAATTGTTTCGTTTGCCCCTGAAGTAAAAACAATACCTTTAATGGGAGGGCAATCGGCATAATCTTTACCATGCGCTACTTTAATGTGGTTCTCCACGGCTAAGAGATTATTGGTAGGATCGAAGCCGGTCCAGCCTTTGCCCGGAATAAAACTTTCTGCCCAGGCATGCATCTGGGAATCTCCAAAATAGCCATTTCCCTGGTGCAAATATCCGGAAACGTAACGGGTGGGGATTTTATTTTTCCGGGCCATGGCACAGAACAAATGTGTAAAATCCTGGCAGACGCCTTTTTTACTTTTTATGACCTGGTTTAAATCTGTATCTATGGTGGTAACATCAGGTTTAAACTGAAAACTTTCAAAAATCCACTGGTTTAATTTCTGAAGATTCTCAAAAATACTTTGGGATTTGTCAAATTCTAAAATTGTTTCAGGCTGTGACGGCAAAGAAGTAAGCTCTGTACTTCTAAGATATTGCTCATGCTCTACCCTAAAGGAAAGTTCATTTAAAAGTTGAAGGTCCTTTTCAGGATCTGTAGATAGTGTTCCTTCAAAAGGATTGACTTCTTTTTTCCACAATTTAAATTCAGCTTCAAACTCTATTTCTTTTATAACATTTTTAGAATTGACCCTGAAGGTTTTAAAGCCATATCCGTTGATGCTGTTCTCCACCGCAATTTGCAGGGAATTCTTAAACTGATAATACTCCAGGCTCTGGTTCTCATTATCTTCAGGAGTAATGAGGAACTGCCATAAAGCTCCATTGGTGGAAGCTTCGTAAGTATTGTGCGCTTTGTATTTTATTGTATATTCCACTGTGGGCAAATTTAATTCGTGCAAATTTAGTCATCTGGAGCATAGCTAATAGTTAAAATATTCCTTTTCCATTTTTTGTCCTATTTGAACCAGGGAATCCTGAATACCTTCAATAAAAGCCTGGAAGTTTCCTTCGATCTCTTCTATATGCTTGTATTCATATTCCGCTTTAACCTTGCCTACCAGGAAGGCAACAGAATCTTTCCTGGTTCGTTTTTCTGTTATAAGTCCTTCCATGTGCCGGCTTAATTCATTAAGGCAATTCATTATGGAACGCGGGCAGCTGGGGTTCAGGATTAAAAATTCCAGGGTATTAATGCTATCAGGTGTTTTTTTGTAGTGCCGGCGCATCATATCATAAGCTTCCGTACACTTTAGCAGGGTTATCCATTCGTAACTCTTTTTTATGGCATCACCGTAACTTCCCTTGGCAATAAGGGCATCGTTGTATTTAGCATTTATAATACGAATAATTTGCGTGGCCCTTTCCAGGTTTATACCCAGCATAATTATGGCATAAACCTCATCATGTAATAGTGTCCCCCTGATTTTGCCCCGGAGAACAGCGGTAGATTCTGCCACATGAACGGTAAAATCATAAAGTCCGCTTTTTACAAATGTATTCCTGTCGTAATTCAGCACATAATGATAAAACCTGTTGAGGGCTTCATATAATTCCGTAGAGATAAGATCGCGGGCACTATTGGCGTTTTCCCGGGCAAGCTTTACATAATTAATAACAGAAAAATCTTTATCGGGATTAAGGCCAATGTTGTAAAGCACTTCTTCTTCATTTAAATCTTTAGAAGAAGTTACCGCGTCGTCTGCCATAAAAAGCAAAGACTTTAATACAAATTGCCGGGATTGCGAAAGCTCGTTGGGCGCATCCAGTGAAGAAAAATAATTTACATTTAAATATCTGGCCACATGTTCAGTTCGTTCTATATAACGTCCCATCCAGAATAAATTATTGGCTACTCTTGCTAACATAAAATACTTTTATTTTTTTAAAACCCAGGTATCTTTTGAACCACCTCCCTGAGAAGAATTAACAACTAAATTTCCCTTTTTTAAGGCCACTCTGGTGAGGCCGCCTTTTAATACAAAGTCTTTTTCCTGGCCCAGCAGGGTAAAGGTTCTAAGATCTACATGCCTGGGTTCAAAAGACTCGCTGTCCTCTATATAGGTGGCGTGTGTGGAAAGGGACATTATGGGTTGTGCGATATATTTACGCGGACTGGCTTGTATGGTGGTCTTTACCTTTTCAATTTCTTCCTTGGTTAATTTATTGCCGATAGATATTCCATACCCGCCAGATTCATCCACAGGTTTTATTACCAGCTTCTCTACGTTTTCGAGTACATATTTTAACTCGTCTGGACGGCTGCAATGGTAGGTATGCACATTTTTTAGTATCGGTTCTTCATTAAGGTAATATTTGATTATTTCGGGCATATAGGTATATACCGCTTTATCGTCTGCCACGCCGGTGCCTGGGGCATTTACTATGCACACGTTTCCCTGCCGGTAGGCCGCTAATAAACCTGGTACTCCCAAAGTGGAATCTGGCTTAAACTCCAGCGGGTCCAGGAACAGGTCATCTACCCGGCGGTAAATTACATCTACTTTTTCAGGCCCTCTTATGGTCTTCATATAAACAAAATCATTTTCTACAAAAAGGTCCCGGCCTTCCACCAGTTCCACACCCATGGATTTGGCGAGGTAGGAATGTTCATAGTATGCAGAGTTATAAATTCCGGGGGTGATTACCACGCAATTTGGATTGTCTACCCCCTGAGGCTTAACAGACTCTATTATTTCCAGTAAGTTTTGGGCATAATCTGTTACCGTATGGGTTTGATAATGGTTAAAAACACCAAATAGAGCCCTCTTTAAAGCGGTACGGTTGCAAATAACATAACTCACGCCTGAAGGGCAACGGATATTATCTTCCAGCACATAATATTCCCCGTCTGAATGTTTTATAAGGTCTGTTCCTGAAATATGATTGTAAATCCCACCGGGAGGATCGAGTCCTATCATCTGGTCCAGGTAATTTACCGAAGAATTAATAAGGTCCAGTGGTACAATGCCTTCCTTGATAATATTTTTATCATGATAAATATCCCAAAGGAAATCATTAAGAGCGCGACTTCGTTGCAACACTCCCTGTTCTATATGCTCCCATTCTTCAGGGGGAATTATCCTCGGGAAAAGGTCAAAAGGAAAAATCTTCTCTTTTATTTCATGTTCTCCGTAAACCTGAAAGGTAATCCCCTGATTAAAAAATGAAGCTTTGGCCTTGTTGTTTAAAAGGGCAAAATCCTGGGCAGAATGTTCACTATAGAGATTAAGAAGGGTTTTGTAAATATCTTTTACGTTATCATTTTCATCAAAAATTTCATCAAAAAATTGTGGATCGTTTTGATAAGAAGAAAACGTAGGTTGGTTCTCATGAGTTTTCATAACTATATCTTTTCATATAAATTACAACTTTTCAGGGAATTAGAAGCTGCTGATTTCATATTTATCCCTTGCTAAACTGAAGATTCTTAAATAAAAAGATTCTTTTTTATAGGATTTCTCAAGCCAGTTTTGCTTTTGAGGCAGCGCAATTTTTATAACTTTATCTCCAATTAAATTTTATATGAAAAGAGTCTTCTGCTGCCTGTTTTTGCTCATAACACAAGTTTCTATCTCCCAGTTTTTAGAGGAAAAAGATAATCTGAAATCTTACAATGGGTTCTTTAATTTTCATTATAACGAGGAAGAGGACGAGCTTTATCTTGAAGTTAAAAATTTAAATGGGGAATTTTTATATACACATTTCATAAGGAGCGGTGTAGGTTCTAACGATATAGGCCTGGATCGCGGCCAGTTAGGTGATGGTATTATTGTAAAATTTAAAAAAGCGGGGAATAAGCTTTTGCTTATTCAGCCTAACTACAAGTACAGGGCAGAAACAGATAATTTACAGGAAAGGCAAAGTGTGGAAGAGGCTTTTGCTCAGTCGGTACTTTTTGGTTTTGAAATAAAAGAGGAAAGGGACAGCAGTTACGTGATAGACTTTACTCCTTTCCTTATGCAGGATGCCCACGGAGTAGTGCAAAGACTGAAACGCGGTAACTACGGAAGCTATAAATTAAATAAAAGCAAAAGCGCGTTATCACTTTCCGGAACAAAAGCTTTTCCTGAAAATGTGGAATTTGAGGCGCTTCTTACCTTTGAAGGCGAGCCGGAAGGAGGAACTGTTAGAAGTGTGGTGCCGGACCCTCAAAATATAAGCCTTGTACAGCACCATAGTTTTGTGAAGTTGCCAGACGATCATTACGAGAAAAGGCTTTTTGATCCCAGGAGTGGGGCAATATCAATCTCTTATTATGACTATGCTTCCCCTGTTTTTGAACCTTTGGAAAAACGGTATGCCATAAGGCATCGCTTACAGAAGAAAAATCCTGAAGCAGCAGTGAGTGAAGCTGAGGAACCCATCATTTACTATCTGGACCCAGGAACCCCCGAGCCTGTGAGATCTGCTTTGCTGGAAGGCGCTTCCTGGTGGAACCAGGCCTTTAGCGAATTAGGCTATAATAATGCTTTCCAGGTGAAAATGCTGCCGGAGGAGGCAGATCCCCTGGATGTGCGTTACAATGTTATACAGTGGGTGCATCGCTCTACACGCGGCTGGAGTTATGGTGCAAGCGTGGTAGATCCGCGCACAGGCGAAATTATAAAAGGCCATGTAAGCCTGGGAAGCCTGCGTATAAGGCAGGATTTTATGATTGCCCAGGCTTTGCTCAATAACCCGTTTGCTGAAAATGATGAAAACCATCAGCAAATGATGACAATGGCCCTGGCCAGGATACGACAACTGGCGGCACATGAAGTTGGGCATACCCTTGGTTTTGCGCATAATTTTGCGGCCAGTGTTAGCAAGAGGGCTTCGGTTATGGATTATCCGCATCCACAATTCGAGCTGAAAAACGGTAAAATAGATTTAAGCAATGCCTATGATACCGGAATAGGAGAATGGGACAAAGTTACGGTAAAATACAGCTATAGTGGTATACCTGAAGGTGTTAGCCAAAAAGAATACCTGAACAACATTATTTCTGAAGCCACGGCGCAGGGGCTTCAGTTTATAACCGACAGTGATGCGAGGGCGGCAGGAGGAGCGCATATAAACGCCCATCTTTGGGACAATGGCGCCAACGCTGCAGAAGAACTTGAAGAAGTGCTGAAAATTAGAAAAAAAGCTATTCAGGATTTTTCTGAAGATAATATAAGGACAGATGAGCCGTATACTGTTTTAGAAGATGTTTTTGTACCGCTCTATTTTTTTCACCGATATCAAACTGAAGCAGCTGTAAAGACGATTGGCGGCCTCAATTACAATTATGCCGTAAAAGGAGGTAAAGAAACAGTGGTGGAATTTGTAGATAAAAAAGAACAACTAAAAGCTTTAGATGCGGTGTTGCAAACCCTTACTGCCGAAGAACTGGCTATTCCCAAAGATAAACTAAAACTTTTCCCGCCAAGGGCTTTTGGGTTTAATCGTACCAGGGAATCCTTCAGGAGTAATACAGGAGTTTCCTTTGATGCCCTGGCTGCCCCGGCCACCGCAAGCGACATGACACTGGGGCTTTTACTGCACCCGGAAAGAGCTGCAAGGCTAATTCAGCAAAAATCTTTAGAGAAAGAGCAACTGGGATTAGAAGAAGTTATAGATAGGCTCATTTCTGAAACTATTAAAACTTCAAAAAAAGATACTTATTTGCAGGAAGTGCAAAATACTGTAGGATATAACGTGCTCCAGCATCTTATGAACCTGGCAGTGCATAAAGATGCCACTCCACAGGTAAAAGCCATAGCAAACGCGCAGATTGATGAGGTACAGCAATGGCTAAGAAAACAGGACGAACCAATGTTCACGCAAATGTCCCGGGAAATAAAGGAATTCCGCGAGGATCCTTCAGAATTTAAAGCTATTCCAAACGCCCCAAAAATTCCGGATGGTTCTCCTATTGGAAGTTTTGCGTGGGATTAAAAATGTATCATATTAAGACCTATTCAGAGCAATAAGAAATTCAGATAAACCAATAATTACAGGATTAAAGTAAAATGAAAGAAATAGATTTAAGAAGCGATACGGTAACCCGGCCAACAAAAGGAATGTTACAGGCCATAATGGGAGCTGAAGTTGGGGACGATGTTTATAAAGAAGATCCCACTGTAAATAAACTGGAAAAAAAGCTGGCGGCCATGTTTGGTAAAGACCAGGCATTATTTTTCCCAACAGGCAGTATGGCCAACCAGGCGGCTATAAAGTTGCATACCCAACCTGCCGAGCAGCTTATTTGCGATAAATGGGCGCACGTATTTAATTATGAAGGTGGTGGCGCTTCCTTTAACAGCGGTGTTTCCTGCAAACTTGTAGACGGCCACCGCGGAATGATCACTGCGGCGCAGGTTGAGGAGAATATCAATTCGCCGGACTTTTATCATAGTCCGCTTTCTACTTTGGTTTGCCTGGAAAATACCACTAATAAAGGCGGCGGTGCCTGTTATGATTTTGAAGAATTTAAAAAGATCAGGAAAGTTTGTGATGAGCATAATATGGGGCTCCATCTTGACGGGGCAAGGCTTTTTAATGCTTTAGTTGCCAAAAATGAAGATCCGAGGGAATACGGGAAGATATTCGATACGATTTCGGTATGCCTCTCCAAAGGATTGGGCACACCAATAGGCACGGTGCTTATTGGGAATAGCGATATTATGAAAAATGCCATTCGGGTGCGAAAAGTCTTGGGTGGCGGAATGCGCCAGGTAGGCTTTATGGCCGCCGCGGGAATTTACGCGCTGGACCACCAGGTAGAGCGTCTGGCAGAAGACCATAGAAGGGCTACGGAAATAGGCGAAACTTTAGATTCGCAAGCCTACGTGGCTGAAGTGGAACCTGTAGAGACCAATATCATTATATTTTATCTAAGAAACCCTTCAGATGAAGCCGCCTTTATGGAAAAACTGCAGGATGAAAACATTAGGATAAGTAACATGGGGCAGGGAAAACTAAGGATTGTAACTCACCTGGACTATTCCGAAGAAATGCACCAGAAATTTCTGAAAGTTTTGAGTGAAATTCAGCTGTAGGATTTAATTTTCGGGCAAGCTTAGCAGAAGATTAATTGCGCTTTAATAGCAAGAACTTTTCAAAAGTGGTATTTTATCAAAAACTAAAGAAAGAGATATGAAAAATACATTGCCAAAAAAGGAAGTTCCGGGATTAATAGTAGATACGGTAAACGGAATGCAATGGGAGTTGCGGGATCAAAAACCGGAAAATTTTACCATGATTGTTTTTTACCGTGGATTGCATTGCCCGGTTTGTAAAAAATACCTGGAAGAACTGAATAGTAAAATTGACAAATTCAGGGAGAAAGGAGTGAGTGTAATTTGCGTTAGTGGGGATTCCAAAGAAAGAGCCGGGAAGACTGTTGAAAAGTGGGATGTGGAAAACCTTGTTATTGGTTATGGGCTTGCTCCTGAAGATGCCCGCAAATGGGATTTATATATTTCTGAAGGAGTGAAAGAGGAGGAACCGGAGGTATTTTTTGAACCTGCAATTTTCCTGATAAAGCCAGATTTCACTTTGTATGCAGCTTCTGTACAATCTATGCCTTTTTTTGCCCGGCCAAAATTTGATGATTTACTTAAAGCTGTAGATTTTGTGCTTGAAAAAGATTATCCTGCACGGGGAGAAGCGTGAAAAGAAGTTAGAGGGTAGAAGTTTGAAATTAGAAATGGAATAATTAAGAGGAAAGAGGAAAGAGGAGAGAGAAAAGAGGAAAAAATAAAACCCCCGGTTTTTCTAAGAAAAACCGGGGGTTTTA
>NZ_JAVRHQ010000026.1:0-58054 GCF_031846485.1 Autumnicola tepida | reverse complement strand
TGATAACTGATAACTGATAACTGATAACTGATAACTGATAACTGATAACTGATAACTGATAATGTCTACTGAAGAGCTGATTAAACAAATACATAAGAAGAAATCTTTTTTGTGCATTGGCCTGGATGTGGACTTGGAAAAAATTCCCACTTACCTGCTTTCTGAAGAAGATCCTATTTTTACGTTTAACAAAGCGATTATAGATGCAACCCATCAGTTTGCCGTTGCTTACAAGCCAAATACCGCTTTTTATGAAGCCTGCGGCATTGCTGGCTGGAAGGCCTTGCAGAAAACGGTAGATTACCTTCACGATACTTATCCTGAAATTTATACTATAGCAGATGCCAAGCGTGGGGACATTGGCAATACTTCAAGAATGTATGCCAAGACTTTCCTGCAGGACATGGGATTCGATTCCGTTACCGTGGCGCCATACATGGGGAAAGATTCCGTAGAGCCGTTCCTGGAATTCCAGAACAGGCATACCATACTTTTGGCATTAACTTCCAATCAAGGCGCTTTTGATTTTCAGACTAAAAAAATCGATGGTCTTGAAATGTATAAGCAGGTGCTGAAAACGTCTAAAACCTGGAAAAATTCCCAAAACCTGATGTATGTTGTTGGGGCTACAAAAGCGGAATATTTAAAGGAAATTCGGGAGATCGTACCAGATAGTTTTCTCCTGGTTCCAGGCGTGGGAGCCCAGGGTGGCAAGCTGGAAGAGGTTTGCAAATACGGGATGAACAAAGATGTTGGCCTGTTGGTAAATTCAGCGCGAAAAATTATCTATGCTTCAGATTCTTCAAATTTTGCTGAAATAGCAGGAGCTAAGGCTGAATCTTTTCAGCAGCAAATGGCAGAAGAGCTTGAACAATTATAGTTTTTCTATGGAAATTACAGATCAGCTCGGCAGAAAGTTTGAACTTCCTGAAATTCCGAAGCGGGTGGTTTCTTTAGTGCCAAGCCAGACGGAATTACTGGTAGATCTTGACCTGGAAAAAAAACTGGTTGGCATTACCAAATTCTGTGTTCATCCTAAGGATCTTCGGAAAAGAAAAAAGGTGGTGGGTGGCACCAAATCGGTTCATTTAGATAAAATAGAAGCTTTGCACCCCAATCTTATTCTTTGTAATAAAGAAGAGAATACGGAAGAAATGGTTTTGGAACTGGAGAAAATTGCCCCGGTCCATGTTTCTGATATTTCTAAAATGGAAGACGCTTTTCAAATAATTCAGCAGTATGGGAAAATCTTGTGTTGTGAAAACAAAGCAGAAAAAATAATTGCCGGAGTTAAGTCGAAGAAAAGTCTGCTGGAAAAGAAGCTGAGTGGAAGGAAGAAATTAAAAGTCGCCTACTTTATCTGGAAAAAACCATTGATGGTGGCTGGAACCGATACTTTTATCAATGCTTTACTGGAGCTTAACGGGTTTAAGAATGTATATACGGGACGTTATCCTGAAACCAATCTACAGGAACTGCAGGAGCTAAAACCAGACCTTGTATTTCTTTCTTCGGAACCATTCCCTTTCAAAGAAAAAGATAAAAAGATATTTAAGGATACTAAAGCTAAAATTATACTGGTAGACGGCGAATTTTTTAGCTGGTACGGCAGCCGACTTTTAGATGCGATGGATTATTTTATGCATCTTCAGGACCATGCATCTATTTCCCGGTAATTCAATCTCTTTAATTCTGAAAGGATTTTTTTTGCCCTGGAATTTAATTTATCACTCTTCTCTTTATCGTATAAGGCGGTTTTATACGCCCTGTGCATCAGTTCCTTATATTTATCGCAAAGCCTTTCTTCTTTATTTTTTTGCTGAAAAATCCTAAACATACTTCTTCTTACATGTATTCACCTTACAAAGATAAGTAGCAGAGATTTGAAGATTTATTAAATACTAGTTAAGCTTCTGGTAATGTTGCCCCTTAAATAATATTTATTTGTTAAAAATATGAGATTCTTTTAATACTAACGGTTAGTCTTGTAAAGCAAACACCCTTTGTAGAAGCTGGGTGGTTCGGGCAGCTGCCTTCTCTCTAATTTGTCCTTCTTCTACAGCTATCATAGTGTAAACTCCATCCAATGCTTCTTTAGTCACATAATCTGCAAGATCTGGATTTACATTATTAGTAAGGGGAATGCTATTGTATTTTTGAATGATGTTGCTCCAGATTTGATTAGCGCCAACCTTGTCTAATGAATTCTGGATAACAGGATTAAATTTTGAATAAAGCTGAGACTCAGTCTTGTTCAGCAAATATTGTGTGGCGGCATCGTTTTCTCCTAACAGGATATTACGGGCATCTGTAAAAGTAATTTCCTGCACGGCATTCACAAAAATAGGAGTGGCTTCCTTTACAGCGTCTTCAGCGGCACGGTTTAATACTTTTAAGCCTTCATCGGCTAAGGATCCCAATCCCACATCCCTCAAGGTTTTATCCACTTTTTGCAGTTCAGGGGGTAGGCCTATTCGTACCAGCTCATTGCTGAAAAACCCGTTTTCTTCTGCCAGTTTGGTAACCTCTTTATCAATACCAAAATTCAGGGCCTGGCGCAGGCCGGAAGCAATTTCAGTATTGGTTACTCTGTAACCGCTTTCAGGTAACTGGCTTGCAATGTCCTGCAATTCGGCACAGGAGGTTAAAATGAACAGGAGGCACAGGGATAAATACTTTTTCATAGAATGCTTTTTGTCAAATATAAGTATTCTTATTTTGATGAACTTTAAAATTCGGAGACCAGTAATATCAGGTAAAAATGATTGTTTTGTTGTTGTAGACCAGTGTTTTGCGCTCTACATGAAGTTTTATTCCCCTTGCCAGCACTATTTTTTCAAGATCCCTGCCTTTTAGAATGAGGTCTCGTATAGAATGGCTGTGGGAAATTCTGCTGATGTCCTGTTCAATTATTGGCCCTGCATCAAGTTCTTCCGTCACATAATGGCAGGTGGCGCCAATAATTTTTACGCCTCTTTTGTAGGCAGAGTGGTAGGGCCTTGCACCGGCAAAGGCTGGAAGAAACGAATGATGGATATTAATGATCCTGTTCGGAAACCGCTGAATCAATTTTCCAGAAACAATCTGCATATACCTCGCCAGGATCACCACATCGATTTTTTCTTTCTGAAGCAGGTCCAGCTGCTGCTCTTCAGCTTCTTCTTTGTTCTCTTTTGTAACCGGAATATGATGAAAACCAATTCCGAAGCTGTCCGCGATAGGTTTCAAGTCTGGATGGTTGCTAACAATAAAGGGGATTTCCACATTTAGCTCCCCAGATTTATACCTGCTGAGGATGTCATAAAGGCAATGATCATATTTTGAAACGAAAACAGCCATTTTAATAGGATTGCCCGCCGTGTACATTTGCCAGGACATCTGGTAAGGCATAGCAATCTCTTCGCTAAAAGCTTTTTTAAAGGAAGCAATCTCAATTTTACTGCGGAATTCACTCTCCAGCCTCATAAAAAAGATCTTGTTTTCGGTATCTACATATTGGTCTATATAGATTATATTACCTTTATGGTTATGAAAAAAAGTAGTGACTTTGGAAATAATCCCTGAAGTATCAGGGCAATGAATAAGCAAGGTTATTTTAAACATAATCAGGTTTTGCCTGATAAAATTAGGTATTTTGAAGCAGTCTCCCCGATTCCTAATAAAGATTATGCTATTGTTATAAAAGCCGGTGATCTTTTACAATTTTCGTAAATTGCGGCATCAAAAAATTGATATCATTAGAAATGGAACAACAGAAACCATATACTCCCAAACATAAAATTAGAATAGTAACCGCAGCTTCCCTTTTTGACGGGCACGATGCGGCCATAAACATTATGCGCCGCATTATCCAGTCGACAGGGGTGGAAGTAATTCATCTTGGCCATGACCGCAGTGTGGAAGAGGTGGTGAATTGCGCTATCCAGGAAGATGCCAACGCCATCGCGATGACCTCTTACCAGGGCGGCCATAACGAATATTTTAAATATATGTACGATTTGCTGCAAGAGAAAAATGCCGGGCATATCAAGATTTTTGGAGGCGGCGGCGGAGTAATTCTTCCTGAAGAAATAAAGGAGTTGATGGATTACGGGATTGATAGGATTTATTCTCCCGATGATGGCAGGGAAATGGGCTTGCAGGGGATGATCAACGATATGGTGAAGCGGGTGGATGAACCAACTTTGCCACTCCAGGAGAAGGAAGATGTTGAAAAATCTTTAAAGGAAAAGGATGTCAACACAATTTCCAGGTTAATTTCCCTTGCTGAAAATAAGCATGAGGAATTTCAAAAGCATTTCTGCGGAATAAAGAAATCGGGAGAAAAAGAAAAGATGGCCATTCCTGTTTTAGGGATCACCGGGACAGGAGGTTCCGGGAAATCCAGTTTAGTAGATGAGCTGGTAAGGCGCTTTTTGGCCGATTTTCCTGAGAAGAACATAGGGATTGTTTCCGTAGATCCTTCAAAAAAGAAAACCGGCGGGGCATTGCTGGGAGACCGCATCAGGATGAACTCTATCAATAATCCGCGGGTTTATATGCGTTCCCTGGCTACAAGGCAATCTAACCTGGCGTTATCAAAATATGTTGCTGAAGCGGTTGATATTTTAAAAGTTTCAGGTTACGACCTTATAATTTTGGAAACCTCTGGAATTGGACAATCAGATACTGAAATTTTAGACCACTCCGATGTTTCGCTTTATGTGATGACGCCGGAATTTGGAGCGGCCACACAGCTGGAAAAAATCGATATGCTCGATTTTGCCGATCTGGTGGCCATCAATAAATTCGATAAGAGAGGAGCCCAGGACGCCCTTAGGGATGTGAAAAAACAATACCAGCGAAACCATGCCCTGTGGCATGAAGATGCTGAAAAACTTCCGGTATTTGGTACCATTGCTTCCCAGTTCAACGATCCAGGAATGAATACGCTCTACAAAAAGATCATGGATAAGATCGATGAGAAAACCAATTCGAACCTGAATTCCACTTTCGAGATTTCCAGGGAAATGAGCGAAAAAATATTTGTAATTCCGCCTAAAAGGACCCGTTATCTTTCAGAAATAGCTGAAAATAACAGGAGTTATGACGAAAAAGCGAAATCCCAGGCTGAAGTTGCCCAAAAGCTTTATGGAATTTACAAAACCCTGGAAAGTGTTACAGGAACAAAGTTAAGCCTTGATAAATACGGAATTGAAGAAGAGGCGCTTGAAGAGTCTACTTCCGAAGAAAATATAGAATTTGCCGGCCTGCTGAAAAAGGAGTTTGACCGTGTAAAAATGGATCTCGATCCTTACAACTGGGAAATGATCCTGGGTTGGGAGGAAAAAGTGAATAAATACCGGCAGCCTATATATTCTTTTAAAGTTCGGGACAAAGAAATTAAAATTGAAACACATACGGAATCACTATCCCACACCCAGATTCCACGGGTGGCGTTGCCTAAATATGAAGCATGGGGCGATATTTTAAAATGGTGCCTTCAGGAAAATGTGCCTGGAGAATTTCCGTATACCGCCGGGCTTTATCCCTTCAAGAGGCAGGGAGAAGATCCAACACGGATGTTTGCCGGGGAAGGCGGGCCAGAGCGTACCAATCGCAGGTTTCATTATGTAAGCCTGGGATTGCCAGCAAAAAGATTGTCAACGGCTTTCGATTCGGTTACACTTTATGGAAATGATCCCGATCATCGGCCCGATATTTATGGGAAAATAGGGAATGCCGGTGTGTCCATCTGCTGCCTGGATGACGCTAAAAAATTATATTCGGGATTTGACCTGGCCGATCCCTTAACTTCGGTGAGCATGACGATAAACGGCCCCGCGCCCATGTTGCTGGGGTTTTTTATGAATGCAGCCATAGATCAGCAATGTGAGAAATATATCAAAGAAAATGGTTTAGAAGAGAAAGTTGAGGCTAAGCTGAAGGAACTTTATGATGATAACGGTATTGACCGGCCTTCGTATAAAGGAGAGTTACCTGAAGGTAATAATGGCCTTGGGCTGATGCTGCTCGGTTTGACCGGTGATCAGATTTTGCCTTCAGATGTTTATGAAGAAATAAGACAAAAAACCTTAAGTTCAGTTAGAGGTACGGTGCAGGCAGATATTCTTAAGGAAGACCAGGCACAGAATACCTGTATTTTTTCCACGGAATTTGCGCTGAGGTTAATGGGAGATGTGCAGCAGTATTTTATTGAAGAAAAGGTGCGTAATTTCTATTCGGTTTCCATTTCGGGATATCATATTGCCGAAGCCGGGGCAAACCCCATTACCCAGCTGGCTTTTACTCTGGCCAACGGCTTTACCTATGTGGAATACTACCTTAGCCGGGGGATGGATATCAACAAGTTTGGACCTAACCTGTCTTTCTTTTTCTCCAACGGAATAGATCCCGAATATGCTGTAATTGGACGTGTGGCCAGGAAAATATGGTCCAAGGCTTTAAAACACAAATATGGAGCGAACGCACGGGCGCAAATGCTAAAATACCATATCCAGACATCAGGCCGTTCCCTTCATGCGCAGGAAATAGATTTTAATGATATTAGAACAACCCTTCAGGCGCTGTATGCGATTTATGATAACTGTAATTCCCTGCATACCAACGCTTATGACGAGGCTATTACCACGCCTACCGAAGCTTCGGTAAGAAGGGCGATGGCAATTCAGCTTATTATCAACAAAGAACTCGGGCTTGCCAAAAATGAAAACCCTATCCAGGGCTCTTTTATTATTGAAGAGCTTACCGATCTTGTTGAAGAAGCCGTGCTTACCGAGTTCGACAGGATTACCGAAAGAGGAGGAGTGCTGGGCGCCATGGAAACCATGTACCAGCGCGGGAAAATCCAGGAAGAAAGCCTTTATTATGAAACCTTAAAACACAATGGCGATTACCCCATTATTGGGGTGAATACCTTCCTTAGCTCAACCGGTTCTCCAACAGTTACGCCTGGAGAGGTAATACGTGCCACCGAAGAAGAAAAACAGCACCAGATAAAAACGCTTACTACCTTGCATGAGGCCAAAGGGACAAAAGCAGATGATGCCCTGGCAGCATTAAAAGATGCCGCCGTAAATAATGAAAATCTCTTTGCGGTACTAATGCGTGCTACCAAAGTTTGTTCTTTAGGGCAAATCACCAATGCTTTGTTTGAAGTAGGAGGGCAGTACAGGAGAAATATGTAAGCTGAAAATTTAATACAATAGGAGGAGAAAATCCCATTATTCCAAATTAGTCCTGCAAGGTTTCCAAAACCTTGTAGGATTAACCTTTAAAAAATATCTCGCAGGATTTTACAAATCCTAGCCGGAAGGATTTTTACTTTTTAAAAAAGAAAGTGCTTTCAGGATTATGCAGTTTCAGGCAAACTTCTATTTTTGCGGTTCGAAATTTCGATAATTTGTTCTACCTCAAAAGGTAAAAAAATGGAAAATATCTGGTTGTATGCCATAGGTGCCTTTACCGCTTTTTTCGCGATCAACAATCCTGTTGGTAATATGCCTATTTTTTTGAGCCTCACCAAACAGGCTGACGGGAAACGGAAAAGATACATTTCCAAAAAAGCTACCTTTACCGCTTTTGTTATTGTTACTGGTTTTGTGGTTTTGGGGAAATATATTTTTCAGCTTTTCGGATTGACCATTCCGGCGTTTAAAATTACCGGTGGGATCTTAGTGTTTTTTGTCGGTTTTGAGATGATTCGCGCGCAGCAGTCGAGTATCGATAACCAGACTGAAATTGATTTTAACGAGGGCATCTCCATCTCACCTTTGGCCATTCCAATTCTGGCCGGCCCGGGTACCATTGTAACAGCTGTAAACTATACTACCACCGCCAGTTATTTGGATATGCTGGTAATTATCCTCATGTTCGGGCTTATAATGTGGTTAAACCACCTGGCATTTATCTCGAGCGATTACCTGGTAAGGCTTATTGGCCAGAATAAGATTGTGGTAATTGAAAAGATTATGGGGCTAATAATTGCCATTATTGGCACTAATATGCTTATTGAAGGAATTCATATAGCATTTTTCGAACCGGCTTAGTTGAAGACATTTTATACAAATTATTGCTTCGAAGGTGGACTAAAAGCTAGTCCCAAAATTCTACATTTTCAGCATCCAGATACGCTGAAGTTTTCTGAACTTTTTCAGTTCGGTTCTAAGTAGCTTGAGAAATTCCCGGCCGTTGCTATTGGAGAGTTCCAGGCGGTCGCAATTTTTATGCAAAAGATTAATGAGCCTGTTTACTGAAGCGATATGAGGATGCCGTTCTTCAGAATAAGTCTTGCTCTCTGCTTTCAGTATTTCCGGCGCAAGTGAAATGGATTGCTGCACAATATCTCCTGAGAAGTAAATGTGAGGATCTTCCTCTCCGTTCCTCTGCAAATGGTTCAGGTCTTGCACAAGGTACTCCGAAATACTCCGTGAAAGCCTGAATATTTCCATAGCTTTCTGGTAAATAGGAGAGTGCGAAGGACTATTTTCCTGTAATGGGGACATATGAACAGTTATCAGATTAAAATTTCTCTATCAAATTTAACTACAAGAAAACTTTTTTGAATATCGATTTTAAAGGAAAATATATGATTAACTTTAAAAACATTTAATTTTGAAGAAAAAAACTTTAAAATGAAAGTCGATAAAATCAACTGGGAGATCCTTTCCCTTCTGCAGGCCAATGCCAGGTTGTCTAATGCCGAGATTGGAAGAAAAGTAGGCATAAGTTCGCCGGCAGTTTCCGAAAGGATTAAAAAAATGGAGGATGCAGGCTTAATCCAGGGCTATAGAACTGAAATTTCTTACCGACAGGCGGGACATCAGCTAAAAGCAATTATTACCCTGCGCGCATTTATGGGCAGGTTAAAAGCTTTCCTTGAAAAAGTAAAGGAGTTCCAGGAAATTGTTAACTGCTATCGCATTACCGGGAATGAAAATATTATCATGGAAGTGGTGCTATACGACCAGGCGCACCTGGAAGCTTTTATAGATAAGATGATTACTTATGGAGAAACGAAAACGCATATTGTGCTTTCCAACGTTATTGAGGACGCACCAGTTCCCAGGCCCTGGCCATTAATTAAATAGTTATTTTCTTCCACTTACCAGGTACATCAAAGAACCGCCGGCAGCGTGATATTGTTCCCGCTGTAGCGCTCCCAGAATATGCTCGTCCCGGGTTTGGTATTTCTCCTGGTATTCAAAGTAAAATGGCATATATTCTTCTCCTGCCGCGTTAAAGAAATCAATGTCCTTCTGAGTCTCAGACTTCCATGAACCGCCGGTCATCCATTGTTTTACAGTCGCCACCTGTTCTTCATTATCATAAGGGGGGTACATGGCAATTGCTTTATCTGAAAGCCTTACTTCAATATCTTTAAAATCTTCCATCGCGAACATTCCCGGAAGCAGGTCACCCAAAGAATTATCCCCGCGCCCAAGTTTGCGCTTACCTTTCTCAATAATCAGGCGATACTTGATATGGTCTAAAGTCTCTTCCAGGGAATCATTTTTGGAAATGGAATTTTTTACCAGGCTTTGCACAATATTATTGGGTTCCACACATAAAAGAAGCCCGTCTTTTTTCAGTACCCTTTTCATTTCCTTCAGGGCTGCTTTTGGCTCGGGAAGGTGGATAAGCACGGTCTGGCAGGTTACAAATTCAAAGCTGTTGTCTGGAAATGGCAATTTCTGGGCATCTCCGGCCATAAGAGTGAAATTTTGCTGCCGGGTGGCAAAAAAATGATTAAGTTCAGCGTTGGAGAAGTGCCATTTTTGATCATTATCCACGGCGGTAATTTCAGCATTATCTTTAAGGTAAGGTGCAAGGATCCTGGTCCAGTGCCCTTTGCCGCAGCCCACGTCCAGCATACTTTCAATTTTATTAAGCTGAAGCCTTTCGGCGGTGAGGTCCAGGAAGGGCTTATTCCACCAGAAATCCCTGTAATCCCCAAAAAAATCTTCGGAGTGGCCTTTATTTTTAGACTTATTGTTCAAGCAGTAATTTTCTGTAAAGATAATTAATTGCAGATTGCATTCCGCAGGAGACTTACATCAGATTTTTAACACTAAAAAGGCTATTGCGCTATTTCCGTTAAATTACTGGTAATTGTTTAAATTTTTAGAATAGTTGAGGCTGTTAAAGGCTATATTTGAAAAAAAATGCTATGAAAAAGATATTAATTTACTTGGTAATCGCAGTGATAACAGGGATCATTGGATTTTCAGGAATAAGTTTTGATGGGATAGAATTGGTAAGGATAGCTTTTCTGATATTTGCCGATCTATTGATTGTAAGTTTACTGGCATCTGTTTTCTTTTCAGCACAACCAACACAGAATTTAAAATTGAAAAGGATCAGAAATAGATAAGAACCTTGATTTTAAAGGACAACACGAAAGCTTTTACCTTAGGGTAGAGGCTTTTTTTTATATTTACTTCAAAGCGTTATTATGAAAAATGTGAATTGGTATATTAATTTCCTGCTATTATTATTTATTGGTACGGCAGGGGCCCAGGAGATGAGAATCCTGAAAGGCAGGGTTACAGACTCCATTCCGGTAAGGGACAGCCTTTCCGGGACCTATGCATTATATATTCCCCAATCTGTTGAAGCAGGGAAACCAAATCCCGTAATTTTTGTATTTGACCCTGAAGGCCGCGGAGTACATGCAGCCCAGTTGTTTCGCCGGGTTGCCGAGGAGCAGTCTTATATAGTAGCGGCATCTAATGTACGCTATTCCCAGGATTCGCTTAAGAACAATCTTAATGAAGCATTTAAAATGGTTGGCAGTGTTCTGCAATTAGTCCCTGTAGATACAGATATGATCTATACCGCCGGGCTTGATGAGGGAGCTCAGGTGGCATCGGCTATGCCTATGGTTTATAAGGAGGTGGATGGCGTATTGGCTGTAGGGGATGCTCTTTTTAACCCAGAATATCTGGCGGAAGAAAACAAATTTATGTTTAGCGCATTGGTAAGTATGGAAGATTTTCAGAAGGACCAACTTGAAGATATAGTTGGCTTTTTTGAAAAAAAGGACTTCCCTGTAGAGATTGGCTACTATAGTGAAGCTGCGGGGGAATGGCCGGAAGCCAGGGTAATTAGTAACGCTGTAAGCGGCTTTACTTTACAGGCTATTCAGCAAGGTAAGCGGCCTGCGGATCCGGAGTTTATAAATGGCTTGTTCCAGGATGAGCTGGCTTATGCGGAGCGGCTGCGCAGAACAAGAGAGTACTATGCTTCTTATCAAAAGCTGGAACAGCTGGAAGAAAAATACCAGAATTATGAAAAATTTGAAGATACTCTGAAGCAAAGAAGAAAAGAGCTTAGAAGAACAAGAGCTTTTAGAAAACAGCGCAGGGAAATAAGAAACCTGAAAGATGAAGAGCAGATCCATAAAGAGGATTATATCTATTTCCTGGAAAATGATCTCGCCACCGCGAATTTTGATAATATAGGCTGGTGGGCGTACCAGGTTGATGAACTTCACAGGATTCAAAAAGAAGGAAGTTTGGCTGAAGCGCAAATGGCACATCGCCTGGAAGATTTTTTAAAGTATTTTATCGAACAGCGTTACGAGGGCGTTTCCGTAAAAAATCTCCGGAATATAGATGCGAAAATCTTTACCAGTGTATTAAGAACTGTACTTGATAAGGAAAATCCCGAAGCTTACCTAAATATTATAAAACTGGCAGGTCATGACGGAGATCATGAGACCGCTTTGCTGTACCTGGAAGACCTGCTGAAAACCGGTTTTGATGATATGGAAGCTTTATATAATATCCCAGGGATCCTGGATTTAAAGCTGAGCCCGGAATATAATGAGCTCATTGGTAAAAACCTGGGGAATTCCAAATATTATCAGGCCGAATTAGAAGAGGTTAATTAGTTCTCCTTTTTCAGGATAAATTTTAGCCAAATTAAGAGTCCACAGGAAATTACGGCCAGAACAATCATAAAATTCCAGGTTACTGTAAAGCCAAAGTGGTTTATAAGTTGCATACCAGAGTTATGTCCAAAGATGTGGCCTGCAGAAAAAGCAATGCTGTAAAATGCCATATATGAGCCTTGTCTTCCTTTATCTGCACGCTGCAGTGCAAAAGTGTTTGAGAAGGGAAAAGCGATCATTTCCCCAACTGTGAGCAAAACCATTCCAATTACAAGCACTCCAATCCATTGTCCCAGGTTGAGAGCTAAAAAGCTAAGGCCGGTAAGCGCAGCCCCAAGGCCAATATAAGTAATTACTGATTTCTTCCTGATTTCGAGGAATTTAATAAGGGGCATTTCCAGCAGGAAAATTAAAAATCCGTTTAGGCCCAGCAGCACACCTATTTCAAATTCACTAAGCCGGTGCACCTGGGCATAAAAAAGGGGTACGGTGGAAAAGTATTGCAGAAAAACAAAACCAAATAGCACCATCGCAAAGATAAAGAGGAGGTAAGGCTTGTCTTTTAAAACAGATTGTGGCTTTAAGTTTACTTCGGTTGCATTTGCCAGGGCTTTTTTAGGGTCAAGCAACTTAAGCAATAAAATACCCGCGAGCAGGCAGGTAATGCCATCTACCCAAAATAATCCTGCGTAACCCGTCCCAGCAATTATAGAACCACCAATAGCCGGCCCAACCGAAAAACCAAGGTTTATGGCCAGCCGTATTAAAGTCACCGAGCGGGTTCGGTTTTGGGGTTTGCTGTAGGCGCTTATGGCTACAAAAACTGCCGGCCTGAAGGCGTCGGCAACCAGCATTACCAGGAATACCCCTATGCAAAGTTCCCAAAAAGATTGTGGGAATTGCAGGAGTACAAATAGAACTGAAGAAAAAATAAGGCTTCCTGTCATGGTTTTGTAGTGGCCAATAGTATCGGTAAGTTTGCCGCCAAGCCAGGAACCGGCAACAGAACCCATTCCGAAGAAAGATAAAATCCATCCTACTTCTTCAAGGGAAAAGCCTTTGCTTTTGGTGAGGTACAGTGAGAGGAAAGGAATTACCATAGTTCCTGCCCTGTTAATAAGGGTGATAAGGGCAAGAAACCAAACTTCTTTCCTCAGGTCGCCAAAGGAGCCAGTATAAGAGCGAAAAATTGCAGAAAGCATGCTGAAAATATGTGCTGATAAAATTATATTAAATTTTATCAGCTTTTATTTTTAATTTCCGGCTTTAGAAAATTTTTGATATGAAACATCATATATCCCTATTGTTACTGCTAATTTGTGCCTGCGGCCTTGCCCAGACTTCAGAAAAGATGAAAAGCGCAAAAGCATATCAGATGCATTTAAATGAAGAATTTAGAAATCCTGAAGAATCTCCGCTTTCAGAAGAAGAAATAAAGGAATTTAAAGGATTGGAATTTTTTAAAATTGACACTGCTTATACCGTGGAAGCTAATTTTGTGAGAACACCCGGAGAAGCTCCCTTTGTGATGCCCACTACAACCGAGAGGCAGCCGGTTTATGTGAAGTACGGCGAGTTGTATTTTTTTCTGAAGGGAAAGAAGAGGAAGCTTAACGTTTACCAGAACCAGTCATTTTTGTCAGATCCTGAATTGTACGATTATCTTTTTGTTCCTTTTACAGATGATACCAATGGTGAAACCACCTACTCCGGCGGACGGTATATGGATCTAAGGATACCGGAGGGTGATTCCATAATTCTGGATTTTAACAAAGCGTATAATCCTTACTGCGCTTATAGCGGCAACTATTCCTGCCCCATTCCTCCTGAGGAGAACCACCTGGATGCAGAAATTGCTGCCGGTGTAAAATCATATAAAAAATAGTTTCTTAGAATGCATAAATAGCGGCCAGTACAAAAGAAGAAAGATTGTCATTCGCATTCAGATCGGTGTCCACAAAAACATCTTCAGAAATACTATCCAGCCTTAATTCAGGTTTTATTATCAGGTTGCCAACTGTATAGCTTCCGGTAAGGGTGAAATCCAGTGCCCTTACATCAGCACCGTAAACAGGCCCTCCATCTTCCAGTTCCTTAAAATATTCGGCCCTTAAACCAATGGCGAAATTTTCTGAAGTTTGCAGCTGTGGGTAAAGTGCTGCCCCATAAAATCCTATTCCATCTGTATCCTGGTAAGTAGCGTTTAACCCTAAATAAAACATGTCGCTAAGATCCCATCCGGTAGTTAAGTCTATCTGGAAAGTGGCTTCATCTGAAACCGGGGACTGCTCCCCGTAAAGTAAATTAAGATAAGCGCTACCGGAATCATTGGAGTATCCTAACTGCCCACCAAAGGAATATTTTCCGTAGGGATTAAATTCAGTAAAATCTGTAGGGTTCATAATGGCCAGCATTCCCGTCCAGTTATCATCAAAGTTAAAATCTGCTTTTAACCCGGTGTGGGAGAATGGCCCGTAAGAAAACATATAGGAGGTGGAATAGTTGAAGTTTGCGGCGGGAGAAATTACCTCATAACCTAGATAGGTGTTCCAGTTCCCTAGGGTAAAAGTAAGCGCATCATTCACTTTATAATACACGTACAGCTGGTTAACAATATTACTGGAACCTACCGAAAGGAAAACAGCGTCTTCCCCACGTGGCCCGTAAACAAGATCTGCCACAAAACCTACTTTTTCACCTTCGTAACCCAAGATAACATTAGCCATCCCTATGGCAAAACCTGGATTATCTGCAAAAGAGGAGGCCGGGGCCTGCGGGCCGGCAATAACATCGCCGTTATTGTTGTATTCGTACTTGTTAAGGCCATTAAAATTGACCCTGAAATAAGTGTCCACACTTCCGCTAAGGACCCATCCTGCTGCTTCTTCTTCATCTTCCTGAGCTGAAGCTTGAAAACCTGTAAAACCTGCTACTATTAAAAGTAGAAATTTTATTAATTTTGGTGTTGTAATTACTTTCATAACGAGATTGATTAATAATTTGGTTTGAATGTTAGTAGTATGACCAATTGATCGAATTTTTAACAATTAATGATGTTTTGAAGTGATTATTGACGGAGCGTTCTGCCAAACGCTCCGTTTTTTATTTCAAAACTATTTATCCAGATTACTGCCGAATTCAGGATAGGAATCAATCCCGTGTTCGTGCATATCCAGTCCTTCAAGCTCTTCTTTTTCAGTTACTCGTAGCCCTAAAGTTTTCTTCAGGATAAAAAGAACAATAAATGCAGTGATCATGGCCCATGCACCAATGGCTACCACACCAATGGCCTGTACTCCTAACTGGCCAAAACCGCCGCCATAAAAGAGGCCGCCATCTGTTGCAAAAAGGCCTACGCAAAGTGTTCCAACAGCCCCAACAACTCCATGTACGGAAATTGCTCCAACAGGATCGTCAATTTTTAGGACCTGGTCTATAAATTCAATAGAAAATACAACCACTATTCCTGAAATGACACCAATAATGGCCGCTCCGCCGGGACTCACTGCGGCACAGCCTGCAGTAATTCCCACCAGGCCGGCAAGGGCACCGTTTAAAGTCATAGAAATATCTGCTCTTCCGTACTTCATCCAGGTAAGGAAAAGCGAGGTTGCTGCTCCTGCCGCCGCGGCAAGGTTTGTAGTAATTACAATGCCTGCCACGTTGTTGGCACTGTCGCCCGAAATTGCCAGCTCAGAGCCTGGGTTAAATCCAAACCAGCCAAGCCAAAGTATAAATACCCCAAGAGCGCCATAAAGCATGTTATGGCCCGGGATTGCGGTTGACTTGCCATCTACGTATTTCCCGATTCTTGGCCCTACAAGTGTGGCAGCCACTAAAGCTGCCCAGCCTCCAACAGAGTGTACAACGGTAGAACCTGCAAAATCAATAAATCCAAGGCTGGTTAGCCAGCCGTCCCCCTGCCACACCCAGTGGCCTGAGATAGGATAAATTACAGTAGTAATGATTAATGAAAAAATGAGATAAGTTGAAAATTTTGTCCTTTCTGCTATCGCCCCTGAAACTATTGTTGCGGCAGTAGCACAGAAAACCGTTTGGAAAAAGAGGTTGTGCATGTCATCCCTAACCGAATAGAAAAATTCAGGTACACCTATAAAGCTTCCTACATCTTCCCCGTACATAATGGTGTATCCAATAAGCCAGAATCCCAGGGAGCCTATAGCAAGGTCCATGAGGTTCTTCATAATAATATTTCCGGTATTTTTAGCGCGGGTAAAACCTACTTCCACAAGGGTGAAACCGGCTTGCATAAAAAACACCAGGATTCCGCAGACAACGATCCACATTAAGTCTAAAACAGCGTTTACTTCCATAATATTTTTGGTTATTTTGTTAGTTAGTCAGATTATATAAGAGAGTCTCCTCCAGATTCTTTTGTTCTTATACGGTATGCTTCTTCAACCGTGCTTACAAAAACTTTTCCGTCACCTACAGAGCCCGTGTGTGCTGCCTCAAGGATCACCTGGATTGTCCTTTCCAGAAATTCGTCCGAGACTACTACAGAGATCATCCTGCGCTGGATATCTGTTGTACTGTATGAGACCCCACGGTAAACCCTGCCACGTTTTTCGTTCCCGACGCCGGTAACATCCCAGTAGCTAAAAAAATTCACATCGGTCTCATGTAATGCTTTTTTAACTGCGTCAAATTTTGACTTACGAATAATCGCTTCAATTTTTTTCATAATTTTTCATTAAGACTTTGATCAAATTTATAAAATTATCTTAAAACCCCCTATTTTAAAGGGGGTCTCGGGTTATTTTTATGGAATTAAGAATAATAACCCCATAAATTTTAGGGGTATGAATTTAAAGTAGTCTATTTACCTGCTTAATTAGCGATAATTTATGGATTTTGTCAATTCCTGATGCAAAACAGTTAAAACCATAAGCATAAACTGTTTAAAAATGAGCAGATTGAATATTTTTAAGAAAATATCACCTCTTTCTGAAGAAATAGAGTTTCCGCACTTATATATTAAATATGCCGAAAAGGAAATGATCAGGTAAGCCTGGAAAGGTACAATCCAAAAAATACTGCCAGTAAACCAGCAACAATACTAAGGAGTGTATAGAGAAAGAAATTGTAATAATCGCCGGTTCTCAAATACGCCTGGTTTTCCAGGGCAAAGGTGGAAAAGGTGGTGAAGCCACCACAGAAACCCACTGCAAAAAATAAGGAGATACCGGGATTAAAGTTTTGATGTTTTGCACTTAAACCGAAAAGGAAGCCAATAAACAGGCTGCCTAAAATATTAACAGTAAAAGTGCCAAAAGGAATTTGGGAAACAGCAGAGTTATTCAGGAGTTTGCTTATGTAGTAACGCAGAATACTTCCCAGTCCTCCTCCCAAAAAAACCAATATGGCGCTTTTCATACTTTAATATTTTTACTGAACCGGGATATAGATGGAGGTAACCCAGTCCGCCGGATTTTTACTTTTATCAGGGCCTACAAGGTATACTTCAAATGCTTTTTCTTCTGTTGAAAGCTGGAGATCATTCTCCTGGATAAAAGCGTAGGCTCTGTCCCAGGTTTCCTGAAGTTTGTCGTAATTTCCTTTGAGGGTGGTCTTCACAACCTTTTGATTTGGCATATATCCTGTAAGAACAGGACTTTCAGCCGGAGTAATAACTTCACTGGGGGTAAAATAGGCTGCAGAGAAAATGGCGGAATTATTTTCCTGGTTCCATTCATTGTAAAGTACAAATGGATTACCGGTTCTTTCAATATTATTCTGGTCCATATAAGCTGCAATATCTTCAATCATATTGCCCATTTTTTCATCTATCTGGCTCACTTTGCTGGCCGTGGTGGTATACATGTAATAGCCGCCTCCATGTTGGGTAATTCCGTCCACATTAATGGAATAAACATTCATTTTCTTCTCTATAGCCTGCTCCATATTCTGCAAGCCTTCAGCAAATTCAGGCCGCATCATTTCTGTAATACTTTCGTCGCGAAACATAAAAGCCGCTTTTTCCATAAAGCTTTGTTCTCCTTTCATACCCCAGGTTACCTGAGTTCCGTTTTCGGTTTCTTCAAAGTTCCAGTAAACATCGCTTGAAGATTCCCCAAAGGAGGTTTCAAAAGTGATTTTTTGCTGGATGGAGGAAAAAGGATTGGCTTTGGTGGTGGTAATTTTTCCATTGCCCATGCTTTCACTTTTCCAGGCATAGGTGGCGTTTTCACCACTGGTGGTATCACCGTAATTAACAATCATGTCCTGTGCATCACCAGACCATGGCTCCCAATCCTGCCAGTTGCGAAGCTCATTAACTTCATTAAATACAACTTCCTGGGGCGCATTTATTAGCCGGGTCTCTTCAACCTGAAAATCTCCTTTTAAAGTGGCCACATAAATGGAAGTTCCAATAATGAGGATGAGAATAAGGAACAGGAGATATTTGAAGATTTTCATGAATGTTGGTTTTAATTAGAGCTAAGATAAATAATTTCCATAATGTTTGTAGGTAACTTCCTCTAGTTCCTAATGCTTCAGAAGGTTTTTAATGAGAAAAAGAAGAAGTATAAAAACAATAAATCCTACGAGTACAAAAACACTTCCTTTATAATATTTTCTATGCAGGGCGATATCTTTTCTATAACTAATAGTAATAATAGTCACAAATGCAACAACAAAAAAGCCTGCAAAAATGAGTTGTCCCGTGCTGAACATTTTCTTTATTTTTACGCAAAGTTAAGCTTTTAAGAGAGATTTGGCCCTACAACTTTCTTTGGCTGTAACATGGGCGAACATAGAAAAATCTTAAGATGAAGAAAAGAATATCTGCAGTAAAAGAATTTCATGAGGCATTTGGATTGGGTATTAATGAAGCTCCCGTTGCCTCTCTTGGCAAAAATAAAAACCTGTTGCGCTACAAGCTCATGGAAGAAGAAAATAAGGAATATCTTGAAGCTGCAGAAAGTAATGACCTTATTGAAGTGGCCGATGCGCTGGGGGATATGCTCTATATACTTTGCGGAACAATTTTGGAGCATGGAATGCAGCATAAAATTGAAGAGGTTTTTGATGCCATACAGGCTAGTAATATGAGCAAATTAGGAGAAGATGGAAAGCCGGTTTACAGGGAGGATGGGAAAGTGCTTAAAGGACCAAATTTCATGAAGCCGGATATCCGGAGTATTTTTATTAAATAGGGTTTTGGTAAAATTTAGAAAACCGATTCTTTCTTCTTATTTTAAATGAAAAAGATGCAAGTTATCTATCTGCTTTATTTGCTTCTGATTGTTGCTTTTCCTGTAAGGAAAATAACTCAGGGAAAGCAAATGGAAATCTTCAGAAAAAGTCGTTAGAGCCTGCTTCGGTTGACCAAAAGAAAAACAAGACGGGGAATTTACAGGAGGAGTACGCTGCACAGGATTGGCATTTTTCTGTAAAGCATCCGGGAGATTATCGGGTGCTGGAAAGTAAATTGCCTGGGGGTGCCGGTGATCAATATTTATAAGTCCGCCGGGGGCGACAATCCTCCTTACGCCATACAAGAAAATCCCACCCGCAGCTATACGGTTTTTCTCCCAAAAGTAATGCGGTTATCTTCTTTTAAATGTGCAAATCCTTCAGGAAAACCTGAAAATGAAAAGCTTCACCGGTTTCCTGTAATTTTTCCGCCTCAGTAAAGTCTATACGGTTTTTTAGGAAAAATCAGTCTACTTTATCTGGTATCTCCAGCCAAACTTATCTTCAGCCTGGTTATACTGGATTTTAGTCAGCTTATCTTTGAAGAACCTCGCGTAAGTATCTTCCATATTTGGGAGTTCATACTTTTCGCCCTTATAACCAAAACCGAGAATTGGATTAATAACGGTTGCGGTTCCGGAGCCAAACATTTCTTTTAGTTCCCCGGCTTCTGCAGCTTCTACGATTTCCTTGACCGTAACGCGGCGTACTTCCAGTTCGATATTGTATTCTTTAGCAAGGGCGATTACAGAATCCCTGGTAACACCATTCAGGATCCTGTCATTGGTAGGAGCGGTAATGAGTTTATCCCCAACCCTAAAGAAAATATTCATGGTTCCTGCTTCTTCCAGGTATTCGTGTGTGCTGGCATCAGTCCACACAATTTGTTGAAAACCTTCCTCTTTGGCCAGATTAGTGGGGTAGAACTGAGCTGCGTAATTTCCGGCAGCCTTGGCGAACCCAACTCCGCCATCGGCAGCACGGCTGTATTTTTCTGAAAACTGGACTCTCACTTCCCCGCTGTAATAAGCCTGGGCCGGAGAGCAAATAATCATAAATTTATATTCTTTTGAAGGTGCCGCAGATACGCCAGCTTCCGTTGCAATTACGAAAGGCCTGATGTATAAAGAATTTCCAAAGCCTTTTTTAATCCAGTCTTTTTCAAGCTTTAATAGTTCTTCCATCCCGGTAAAAAAATATTCTTTAGGAAATTCGGGAATAGCAAGCCGTTCACTGGATTTATTAATACGCTCAAAATTCTTTTCGGGCCTGAACAGCCAAACCTGGTCTTTTTCGTCCTTAAAAGCTTTCATGCCTTCAAAAACCGCCTGCCCGTAATGAAATACTTTAGCAGAAGGATCCAGTTGCAAAGGGCCGTAAGGTTTAATTTGCGGGGTTTGCCATTCCCCATTCTTATAATCGCACACCATCATATGATCTGTGAAAACCTGCCCAAAGACAAGATTGTTAAAATCAACATTTTCTATTTTGGACTTCGAAGCCTTCTGTATATCTATAGTAGTGGTGTCGGTTTTCATTGCTCTCTGTTTATACTCACAAATTTACCCAAATTAAAACAGAATCAAAATCTAAAGTTTTGGTAAATTTGAATTTACTACACTGCGATTCAAAATGAAATAACATGAAAAAATTAATCTTTAGCCTCTTTTTTGCGCTGTCAATAATCGGCTTTACTAATAACCTTTCTGCTCAAAAGACTGAAGATCTTATGGCCTATGAAGCCTATGGCAGGAAAATAAAGCCTCAGGAAATCCTGACAGCTTCCCAAATGCAGGAGCATTATAACCAGTTGAAGGTTGGAGATAGTATTCAGGTAAGTTTTAAAACAAGTGTAACCAGTGTGTGTAAAATGAAAGGCTGTTGGATGACGCTTAAGATGCCCGGGGAAGAGGAAGTGATGGTGAAGTTTAAAGATTATGCTTTTTTTGTACCCAAGGATATTGAAGGGCAGGAAGTAATTGTGGAAGGAAAAGCTTATGTAAAAGAAGTGCCGATAGAGGAATTAAAGCACCTGGCAAAAGACGCCGGGAAATCTGAAGCCGAAATAGCAGCCATCACCACTCCCGAAAAACAAAGGTCTTTCCTGGCTGAAGGCGTGCTTATAAAAGAATAGATTTGGAGAGAAAAATTATTACTACTGCAGATGGCTCGGTTACCATTCATCTTCCGGAATGGGATGAGCAGTATCATTCCCGTCACGGGGCTGTACAGGAAGCCCGGCATGTTTTTATAAGAATGGGGCTGCATTATTATCTGGAGAAAAATAATGTAGCCGAAGTCAGCATCCTGGAAATAGGGTTTGGAACGGGCTTAAATGCTTTTATTACTTTTCTTGAAGCGGAAAAGCTTCAGAAGAAAGTTAATTATACTGGCGTGGAAGCTTATCCTGTAGCTTCAGAAGAAGTTGCCGTGCTCAATTATCCTGAAATTCTTTCCGCAGAGGATCAGAAGAATAGCTTTTTAAAGATGCATAAGCTTCCATGGGAAAAACAAGGGGCTGTTTCCGAAAGATTTCAGCTGGAAAAACAGAAGAAGAAATTTGAAGAAATAGAGGATAATTCTCAATACAATCTTATCTATTTTGATGCTTTTGGGGCGAGGGTCCAACCCGATTTATGGTCTGTAGAAATTTTCCAAAGTATGTATAACGCTCTGCAACCCGGCGGCGTTTTGGTTACTTATGCTGCAAAGGGCAGTGTGCGCCGTGCCATGCTGGAAGTAGGTTTTAGCGTGGAAAAACTTCCCGGGCCGCCGGGGAAGCGGGAAATGCTAAGGGCGTTAAAAAATTAGTTTCTACATGTTAAACCTGTAATAAACTTTAGCATGCATGTTTTTCTGTTAGTATATTAAAAGAAAAAATATGCGTGTTTTAATTACAGGAGCAACAGGATTAATAGGTTCGCATGTCACCAGGTTATGTCATGAAAAGGGGATTGGGGTGAATTACCTTAGTACCAGTAAAGGCAAGATAGAGAAGAAGGATAATTATAAGGGCTTTTACTGGAACCCTTCTGAAGGGGAGATGGATTTAAAAGCGCTGGAAGGAGTGAATGCTATTATAAACCTTGTTGGGGCGAGCATTGCGAAACCATGGACAGATAGCAATAAAAAGGCCATTGTGAACAGCAGGACAGAAACTGCAAAATTGCTTTTTGATGTACTTTCTAAAAATGAACATTCTGTAGATCAGTTTATTTCAGCCAGTGCCATAGGCATCTATCCCAGTTCAAAAGATAAATTATATGCTGAAGATGAAACCGCGGTTGATGACAGTTTTGTGGGTAAGGTTGTGGTAAAATGGGAGAGCGCGGTAAACAATTTTCAGGATATAGGAATAGATGTGACAAAAATCAGGATTGGGCTTGTCCTGGCTAAAAACGGCGGAATGCTGGAAAAACTAAAACAACCGGCTGGTTTTAATGTGGGTGCGCCCCTGGGTGATGGAAAACAGTGGCAGTCCTGGATACATATAGAAGATCTGGCGAATATTTTTATTCATGCCCTGGAGAATGAGCTATCAGGCACTTATAATGCCGTGGCGCCAAACCCTGTTACGAACAAAGAACTGGTAAAATGCGTGGCAAAAACAATGGGAAAAGCGATGTGGTTGCCCAATGTTCCTGCTATTGTTTTAAAAACATTATTGGGGGAAATGTCCACAATAGTGCTTTCCAGCCAGTTGGTAAGCAACAACAAGATTGAAAGTACAGGCTTCGGCTTTAAATATTCCCATCTTTCTAACGCGCTTCAGGATTTACTGCAATAAAAAAGGCTGCCCATATAAGAGCAGCCTTGTAATATATCTTACTAAAGATTTTAGGCTTTTGTAGCTTTAATGTCCAATTTCAATTGGATATCGTCGCTAATAAAGTTATTTCCAAGATTATCAAAAACAGATTTAGAACCATAGTTTACGTTCCATTGCGTTCTGTCAATAACAAATTCTTCACTGGTAATATTAATTTCGTCTCCTGAGCGGTCGATATTAATTGGGAAAGAAATATTTTTAGTCTGGTCTTTAATGGTAAGATTACCTTCCATCATTTTTTGACCGTTTTCTTCGGTAATGCCGGTTACTTCAAAAGTCGCGTGAGGATATTCCATGATGTTAAAGAAATCTCCTTCTTTTCCTTCCACAGTACCTTTTAGGTGAGCTTCAAGATTTTGTTTGTCATCACCTTCAAGATCGGTTACATCAATAGTCACCATATCAATTTTAAAGCTTCCGCTTTCAACTAAAGAGTCGTTTGCAGAAAAAGTTCCTTCAGCAAGTTTAATTGTTCCGGTATGTGTTCCGGTAGGTTTTGATCCTTCCCATTCTATTACAGATGCGGTGGTATCTACCATATATTCCATAACTTCCCCTTGGGCAACGGCAGCTTCTTTAGCCTCTTCTACCTCTGCTTCATGGTTTTGGTTATTTTTACATCCAACAATGGATATGGCCATAAAGGCAAACATAAATGTACTTAGCAAGTTAGTTTTCATAATTCACAATTATTTTTTGGATTAGTCGGCAAAATTACAACGAAGATCAATTGGATGTTCATAATTTATTATTAAAAATTTTCAATGACATTTTGACATTTAGCAGGAATTGGCAATACTTTTGCCCTGAATTGCACAGATTAAAACGTAAAAAAATGAGCAAAAAGAAAAACGATAAGGTAAAAGACGAACAGGAGTCTGTAAAAGATCGTGTGGAAGATATATTGGACGAAGCAATAGAAGAGGTTGAAGAAAAAGATGAAAACCAGGAAGACGCCGAGGATGATTCCAATTTTGGAATGTCTGAGACAGAATTGCTGAAAGAGGAAGTTCAAAAAGAAAAAGATAAATTTCTTCGTCTCTTTGCTGAATTCGAAAATTATAAAAAACGGACTTCTAAAGAACGTCTGGAATTGTTTAAAACGGCCAACCAGGAAGTCATGACAGCTATGTTGCCGGTACTGGATGATTTTGACCGCGCGTTGACAGAAATTAGGAAAACCGAAGATAAAAACCTGCTGCAGGGTGTGGAGCTTATTAATAATAAATTCCGCGAAACCTTAAGAAGTAAAGGTTTGGAGCCTATGAATGTGGAGGAAGGTGAAGCCTTTGATGCCGATATTCATGAGGCCATTACGCAAATCCCTGCCCCGTCGGATGATCTTAAAGGAAAGATCGTAGACGTTGTTGAGCGCGGATATAAGTTGGGAGAACGTATTATCCGTTATCCCAAAGTTGTTACCGGTAAGTAGAAACCACTTTTAGAACCCGCAAAAATTAACCATGAAAGAGGATTATTACGAGATATTAGGACTAAGTAAAGGAGCTTCTTCTGCTGAAATAAAAAAGGCATACCGCAAGATGGCCATTAAGTACCACCCAGATAAGAACCCGGGAGATGCGAAGGCCGAGGAAATGTTTAAAAAGGCAGCAGAAGCATATGAAGTTTTAGGAAACGAGGAGAAGAAAGCGCGCTACGACCGTTACGGACACCAGGCTTTTGAAGGTGGTGGCTTTGGCGGAGGAGCCGGCGGCATGAATATGGATGATATCTTTAGCCAGTTTGGTGACATCTTTGGCGGAGGCTTTGGTGGAGGAGGTTTCTCTGGTTTTGGTGGCGGCTTTGGCGGAGGCCAGCGTCGTGCCAAGGGTAGCAATCTCAGGATCCGGGTTTCACTTACTTTGGAAGAAATCGCCAATGGCGTAGAGAAGAAGATAAAAGTAAAACGAAAGGTCCAGGCCCCTGGAACTACTTATAAAACCTGTTCTACCTGTAATGGTACGGGCCAGGTTACCCGCGTAACCAATACGATTTTGGGAAGAATGCAAACCGCATCACCCTGTAATGTATGCGGAGGCAGCGGACAGATAATTGATAAGAAACCTGCCGATGCTGATGCGCATGGACTGGTAACGCAGGAGGAAACGGTTTCGATTAAAATTCCTGCCGGTGTGGAAGACGGCATGCAGCTTAAAGTTTCCGGAAAGGGTAATGACGCCCCTGGAAATGGTGTTCCCGGTGACTTGCTTGTTGCTATTGATGAAAAGGAACACGCGAGCCTGCAAAGGGAAGGCGATAATCTGCATTATGACCTTTATATAAGTTATTCTGAAGCAGCTTTAGGAAGTTCCCGTGAAATTGATACGGTTTCAGGAAAAGTGCGCATTAAGATTGATGAAGGGGTGCAGTCCGGGAAAATCCTCCGTTTAAGGGGAAAAGGAATTTCCAACCTTAACGGTTACGGAAAAGGAGATTTGCTCGTACATGTAAATGTCTGGACGCCTAAAACCTTAAATAAAGAACAACGTGAATTCTTCGAGAAAATGGCTAATGACGAGAATTTTCAGCCTAATCCGGAGAAAAGTGATAAGTCATTTTTTGAAAAAGTTAAAGATATGTTTTCTTAATCCTATGGTTTTAAGAAAAAATTTATATATTTGAGTATCACTAATCGTTTAGTGATAATTTTTCTTTTTCATAGCAATTTTTTTCCCATCCTTGATTTCAATTGAGGGTGGGTTTTGTTTTTAAGGGGTTCCGGAATTTAGAAAGTGTTTTTAATCCCATTATCTCTCATGCTATTTCTATATCTTTACCTCATCTGGAAAATTTCTATATGGAGAATCTTTTAGTAGCGGAAAATATCTACAAACGCTTCGGAAAATTTACTGCACTTAACAACGTATCGATAACTATTCCCAGGGGTAGTGTCTTTGGATTACTGGGCCCAAACGGGGCAGGGAAAACTACTTTGCTCAGGATAATCAACCAAATTACCATGCCCGATGAAGGCAGGGTCTTCCTGGAAGGGAAACCTTTACACCCTAATGATATTGTTCATATAGGATACCTGCCTGAGGAAAGGGGGCTTTATAAGTCTATGAAAGTTGGGGAACAGGCCTTATATCTTGCACGACTTAAAGGTCTATCAAAAGCTGAAGCCAAAGAACGCCTGCAGTACTGGTTTGAGAAACTTGAAATTACCAGCTGGTGGGACAAGAAAATTCAGGAGCTTTCTAAGGGAATGGCTCAAAAAGTCCAGTTTGTGATCACCGTACTTCATAATCCCAAATTGTTGATTTTTGATGAACCTTTTAGTGGTTTTGATCCCGTGAACGCAGGAATAATCAAAAGGGAAATCCTTCAGCTAAAAGAAGAAGGCGCCACTATTCTTTTTTCCACCCACAGGATGGAAAGTGTGGAAGAGTTGTGCGACTATATGGCGCTTATCAATAAATCCAACAAATTGCTGGATGGCAAGGTATCAGACATTAAAAAGCAATATAAGTCTAATACTTACGAAATAGGAGTGGAGGTGCAGGATGAGGCTGCGTTGTTGGGAGAACTGGAGGAGAAATTTGTTTTAGGAACGGCTTATTTTAAAAGCATAAATGACGACCTAAAAGTGAGTGTGCAGTTAAAAGATGGGGAATCGCCAAACGATTTGTTGCAGTATTTAATTTCAAAAGGAAAAATTAACCATTTTGTAGAGGTAATCCCTTCGGTTAATGATATTTTTATTAAAACAGTTACTCAAAATGCGTAATCTGAAGCTTATAATTCAGCGGGAATATCTGGCAAGGGTCAGGAACAAAACTTTTATAGTGATGACTTTCCTTAGTCCGCTAATCCTGGTGGGAATGATTTTGTTGATCGCCTATCTAAGCATGCTTAACAGTAGTGAACAGCGTATTATTGGGATTCATGATGAAACAGGGCTTTTTACAGAAGAGTTTAAAGATAATGAGCAGGTGCAGTATCTGGATTTTTCTAATCTTGATTTGCAGGAGGCCAAACAAAAGGTTCTGGACCAGGAATATTATGGCCTTATCCAGATTCCCAACATTTCCAATCATGCCGATCTTGCCAAAGACGTACGTTTCTTCGGAAAAGAATCCCCGGGGATGGGCACTTTACAGAATATAGAAAAAATTATAGCCGATAAACTCACCGATCAGGAGCTTAAGGATCGCGGAATCGATACTTCCGAAATTGAAGACGCCCGGGCACAGGTAAGTGTTCAGATCCAGAATTTTTCAGGAGAACGCAGCTCGAAAATGTCCAATTACATCAAAATGTTCTTTGGCGGGGCTGCCGGATATCTGCTCATGATGTTTATCATTATTTATGGCAATATGGTGATGCGCAGTGTAATAGAGGAAAAAACAAATAGAATCATTGAAATTATAGTTTCTTCAGTAAAACCAATTCAGCTAATGCTGGGGAAAGTTATAGGAACATCCCTGGCAGGAATCACGCAGTTTAGTATCTGGGTTGTTTTGGGCGGAATTCTTTTTGCGATCCTTGCTTTCTTTTTTGGGATAGATCCGCTTACCATACAATCACCGGCCCAGGGGCAGGTAGAAGAAATGATGCAGCCCGAAGTTCAGCAGTTAATTGTGGATGTACTTAATCTTCCAATTTTAAGCCTGCTTATCTTTTTCCTTATTTTCTTTATTGGAGGCTACTTTTTATATAGCGCGATCTATGCCGCCATTGGTGCCGCGGTAGATAGCGAGACCGATACACAGCAATTTATGTTTCCGGTTATCCTGCCGTTAATGCTGGGGATTTATGTAGGCTTTTTTGCTGTTATCGAAAATCCGCATGGTACGGTTTCTACAATTTTTTCAATGATCCCCCTTACTTCCCCCATTGTTATGCTAATGCGTATTCCTTTTGGAGTGCCGTGGTGGGAACTTGGCATTTCAATTCTCATCCTTATACTTACTAATCTTGCAGTGGTATGGCTTGCCGCCAGGATCTACAGGATAGGTATCTTAATGTACGGCAAAAAAGCAAGCTATAAGGAGATTTACAAATGGCTTAAATATTAAGGAGGGATGCTGCAGTCTGGTGCACAGGAGAAAATATCAGAGGTAATAGAACAGGATATCTGGGGCGCTATAAAAGATTTCTGGGAATTTGTTCTCTTCACATATGACGTTAAGGATGGAGCTTCAGTAGAAACCATAAAAATAACCGTAGGACTTATTTTTATGGTAGTGATCTCCTTCGTGCTTACCAGTATTCTGCTGCGGGTATTAAGGTCTTTTATTTTTGGAAAATTGCTGGACGAGGATAAGATGAAGTTTATAAGCATCTTTAAATTCGTTAAGTACATCATTTACCTGGTGGTGATTCTCATTACTTTAAGTACCGCCGGGATAGATATCACCGTGGTGCTTACGGCTTCTGCAGTATTGTTTGTGGGTGTTGGACTTGCCCTGCAGGAACTGTTTCAGGACATCATTGGGGGGATTTTCATCATTATCGATAAATCGCTGTTGGTAGGTGATATTATTGAAGTAGATGGAAGGGTAGGACGGGTTTTTGAAATCAAATTAAGGACTACCCGTGCTTTAACAAGGGACGATAAAGTTATGGTAATTCCCAACCATAAGTTTATTAGTGACACCATCTACAATTACACTCAAAACCATAAAACCACCAGGGAAGCTGTAAAGGTTGGGGTGGCTTATGGAAGTGACACCCAGCTGGTACGCCAGGTGTTGCTGGAATGTGCCAAAGAACAAAAAGGAGTTCTTAAAACCCCGGAACCCTTTGTGCTTTTTGAAGATTTTGGAGATTCAGCCTTACAATTTGGCCTGCACTTCTACATTTCTGATAGTTTTGTAGATCCTAAAGTTAAAAGTGAGTTAAGATTCAATATAGATAAGAAATTCAGGCTAAATAATATTACTATTCCTTTCCCTCAGCGGGATGTACATATGTTTTACCCAAAGTCAAACCCGGAGGATACTGGTGAGGCAGATGAATAATTAAAATTGAGCAATAAATATGGCTAAGATTTTATTGATAGAAGACGAAGCGGCAATCAGGAGAGTGCTGATAAAAATTCTTACTGAAGAAAATAAAAATTATTCCGTAGAAGAAGCTGCCGATGGCCTTGAGGGAATGGAAAAAATTAAGGATGAAGATTACGATCTTGTTCTTTGTGATATCAAAATGCCTAAAATGGATGGAGTTGAAGTACTGGAATCTATCCGGAAAATCAAACCTGAAATCCCGGTGGTGATGATCTCCGGCCATGGCGACCTTGAAACTGCCGTGAATACGATGAAAATGGGCGCTTTCGACTATATTTCTAAACCGCCGGACCTAAACCGACTTCTTAATACTGTGCGTAATGCTTTAGACCGAAAAGAACTGGTGGTGGAAAATTCCAGGCTGAAGAAAAAAGTCGGCAAGAATTATGAAATGATCGGGGAATCTGAAGCCATTGTGCGGATTAAAGACCTTATAGAAAAGGTTGCCCATACCGATGCCCGTGTGCTTATTACCGGCCCAAACGGAACAGGAAAAGAACTCGTGGCCCATTGGCTGCATCAAAAGAGTGAACGTTCAAAAGGTCCTATGATTGAGGTAAATTGCGCTGCAATCCCTTCAGAATTGATTGAGAGTGAACTCTTTGGGCATGTAAAGGGAGCATTTACTTCAGCAAATAAAGACCGTGCCGGTAAATTTGAAGCGGCTAATGGCGGTACCATTTTCCTGGATGAAATTGGGGATATGAGCCTTTCTGCCCAGGCCAAGGTCCTGCGGGCACTTCAGGAAAATAAAATTTCCAGGGTGGGAAGTGACAAGGACATTAAGGTAGATGTTCGGGTAGTCGCGGCTACCAACAAAGACCTTAAGGCCGAAATAGATGATAATAAATTCCGGGAAGATCTTTACCACCGTTTAGCGGTAATTCTTATTCAGGTACCGGCGCTTAATGAGCGAAAGGAGGATATCCCGCTATTGGTAGAACATTTCAGCGCTAAAATTGCCAGTGAACAAGGCACCAATAAAAAAGAATTTACCGCAGAAGCACTGGAAATTTTAAAAGAATATGACTGGCGCGGGAATGTGAGGGAATTGCGGAATGTAGTGGAACGCCTTATTATATTGGGCGGGGAAAAAGTGACCGCAGAAGATGTAAACCTTTTCGCGAGTAAGTTTTAGAAAGTGGAGAGGAAGTGAGAAGTGAGAAGTGAGAAGTCTTTTAAAAAACTTCTTAAAGTAAGATTTAAATATTAATTTCAGACAACAGACAACAGACAACAGACAACAGACAACAGACAACAGACAACAGACAACAGAAAGCCTATAGCTCAAAACCTGATGTTTTTTACTACTCTACTTTCTTCACATTATCCGGAACATACCTTAAAAAGTACATGGTGTCCCCGCTGGGGTGCTGCCAGGTGTGGAAAAGTTCAAATCCAAACCGTTGATAAACTACCGCGTTTTTTCTAATACGCGTTTCAGCATAAAGAGGAATTTGATACTCCCGGGCCTGGCGGTAAAATTCATCTTTCATAGATTTTCCCACCTGCGTATCGGCACCACGGGAATCGGGAAGGATTCCCCAAAACCAGCAATAAAGATATTGTCCTTTTTGAGGGCGCTGTTTTTTGATGTAATTCTGGTTCTTGAGGATTTTATAAGCGTTTTTCACGCCTGTAACGTTCCATACAAGTCCTATTTCCTGCCATAAATCTTTCCAGAAAGATTCTTCTTTTCTGCTTGTTTTAAAAAGAATGGCAATGCCTTTTCGATTTTCAGAAATGATAAGGGCATCTTTTTCTATGGCTTTTTCTACCATATAAGTGGCCAGATACCTGAACCTGCGTTCCCTGTCTTTTCCTTTTTTAACGATATCCATTGAAGAAGGAACCTCTTTAAGCAGGAGGCTTACCTTTTCAATAATTTCTTCTTTTTCTTGTGGATTCAAGCTGACGTTCTTTTGCCGCGAAGATAAAAAAAATAAGTCTCCCAAAGATTGTATATTTAGGATTCCAAGCTTTTACAATATGAAAGATGTCGATTTAAATAAATTCAAAATAACAGATTCCGTTCAGCTGGAATCTTTACCCACCGCTCTCGAAGATCAACCTGAAAAACATGAATTAAAAAAAGCGCTGAAAGCCACCCGCAAGAAAATGGCAGACTGGCAGGATAAGTTGTATGCCCATAACCGCTATGCCGTGCTGGTTTGCCTGCAGGGAATGGACACGGCGGGGAAAGACAGCCTTGTAAGGGAGGTTTTTAAAGGTTTTAACAGCCGGGGAGTTGTGGTGCACAGTTTTAAGACCCCAACTTCGCGGGAACTGAAACATGATTTTTTATGGAGGCATTATTGCGCCCTTCCGGAGAGAGGGAAATTTGGGGTTTTCAACAGGACGCATTACGAAAATGTTTTGGTCACCAAGGTTCATCCCGAATATATCCTGAATGAGCGCCTTCCGGGAGTAACTTCTATTAATGATATTAATGAGAACTTCTGGAAAAGGAGATATGAGGAAATACATAATTTCGAAAAGCATATTAGCCGCAACGGCATTATTGTATTTAAATTTTTCCTGAATATTTCAAAAGAAGAGCAAAGGCAGCGACTCTTAAGAAGGCTTAGAAAACCAAATAAAAACTGGAAATTTTCTCCCGGTGATCTGGAGGAAAGAAAGCTATGGGATGCTTATCGCAGCAGTTATGAAGAAGCCATAAATAACACGGCTACTAAAGATTTACCCTGGTATGTGATCCCGGCAGACAGCAAGCATGCGGCACGTTATCTGGTTGCCAGAATCATGCAGGAGAAGCTGGAAACTTACCAGGAAGTACAGGAGCCAAGTCTGCCGCCGGATATTTTGGAAAATTTAGATGATTACCGGAGGCAACTGGAAAAAGAATAATCTTTATCTTCCCGCCAAAATCTAATTCACTTAACTGAGATCAAGAATAATGAAAAGAATTTTTTTAACCGTACTGGTTTTTCTTAGCGCACATTCCGCTTTTTCACAAATGAAGGCTGAAGAAGCAGATTCTTTAATGCTGCGCAAAATTTATGATATGTCCCTCCTGAATGGGAAAAGTTATGACTGGCTGGATTACCTCTCCAATAAAATTGGTGGCAGGCTTTCAGGTTCTTACCAGGCACAGCAGGCGGTGGAATATACCAAAGCGCAACTGGAAGAATTAGGACTGGATAAAGTATGGTTACAACCGGTTATGGTGCCAAAGTGGACCCGTGGAGCCAAAGAGTTTGCTTACGTGCAAACCTCTCCCGGGGTGACCAAAAACGTAAATATAGCCGCTTTGGGCGGTTCAGTGGCAACACCAGCAGGAGGTACAAAAGCCCGGGTAATTGAAGTGCAGGGGATAGAAGATCTTGAACGCTATGGTAAAGAACAAATACAGGGAAAAATTGTCTTTTTTAACCGTCCTATGCGGGCAGATCTGATAAATACATTCGAAGCTTATGGCGGATGTGTGGACCAACGTTATTCCGGTGCGGCAGAAGCGGCAAAATATGGCGCTGTTGGGGTGATTGTGCGCTCCATGAATTTAAGAATGGACGATTTTCCTCATACAGGTTCTATGGGTTATGGTGATACTCCTGTTTCCAAAAGGATTCCTGCCGCGGCTATAAGCACAAATGATGCATCTTACCTTAGCGGAATTCTTAAAATGAACAAAGATCTTGAGTTCTACTATAAATTAAATTGTGAACAGCATGAAGATGTACAATCCTATAATGTAATAGGGGAAATCACCGGAAGCGAAAATCCTGAAGAAATAATGGTGGTTGGCGGCCATCTGGATTCCTGGGACCTGGGAGATGGTTCCCATGATGATGGTGCAGGCGTGGTACAGTCTATGGAAGTGTTGAGGCTTTTTAAGGAAGTTGGATATAAACCCAGGAAAACCCTGCGCGTGGTTTTGTTTATGAATGAAGAAAACGGACTTCGTGGCGGAAAAAAATATGCTGAAGTTGCCAAAACAAAAGGAGAACATCATGTTTTTGCCCTGGAAAGTGACTCCGGAGGTTTCACCCCCCGCGGATTTTCTTTTGATGCCGATAAAGCCCAGTTTGCACAAATCCTTAGTTGGCAGGAACTTTTTAAGCCTTACCTGATCCACTATTTTGAACTGGGAGAGAGTGGGGCCGATGTTGGACCTTTAAAAGAAGGCGATGTGGTACTGGCAGGATTGCGCCCGGATTCACAGCGCTATTTTGATTATCACCATGCCGCTAACGATACTTTCGAAGAAGTAAATAAAAGGGAGTTGGAACTTGGCGCGGCCACAATGGCTTCCCTGGTTTATCTTGTAGATAATCATGGTTTAAAGCAAATAAATACAGCAAAGAAAGAGAAGATGTAGTTTATTTTGTACAGATAAATCTTTTAATTATTTACGGCATTATTGTTTATATTTTTCGCTGTGCCAAAAGCTCCATAAATATCGATTCATCTTTTAAAGTTGAAGTTTTAATGCTTTCTGCTAATATTAAAAATGACCACCTAATTTCTTAGATGGTCATTTTACTATGCGACAATCGGTCAGTTAGTTCTTCTTTTTATAAAATTTTACAAATCATAAGCTTTAGATCAGCCAGCTAAAAGTATCCGTACTATCATCCGGTTTTATCATTTGCTTTGTTGCTGGAGAATAGAATATCTGACTACACGCATTCCATTTCAATTCCTTGATTATGATGAAGGAGGTAAAACAGGATCGTTTGTTCCCCACCATTCATACCAGCGTTCATAATCTAATTCAGGATAAGGATTAACGGTAATATCTGTATTTACACCATTGTTGCCTAGAAGAAACTTTTCAACAAAGGCTTCTATTGCGGGACGCTGTGTATCTGGTATTGCACAATGATTGTGCCCGCCATCGATATAAAATCCAAGTCTATCAGCTATTCCAAATTCTTTATAAACTTCACGAGCAGCTCTTGCCGATACATATGCAGAAGGATTGGCTAACCATTCAAAGGAAGTATTACCAGTAACTAGTAATGCTCTGGGGGCTACCAACGCCATAAGTTCATGATGGTCATATGGCAGTCTATTGACATCACTTGAAAATTCCCGCATACTATCCCGGAACCAGTCATAACTTGTTCTACCTAAAGTTTCCACATTACCTAAAGTCTCAGAAACCCTCCAGGCAGGAGCACCTCCTCCTCCGGATTCCTGTGCAATAGTAAGGGCAATACGTTCATCAAAAGCACCTGCGAATAAGGCCATTTTCCCAGCGTAGGAGCATCCGGTTACAGCTATATGATCTAAATCAATGGGCAGTGAGGATTGAACTAATTCCAGGCCATCAATAATACGGCTAACTCCCCAAACCCAGGCACTGTATTGTCCTGTATTTTCCAAATTGTGTTCTGGATAAAGTTGAAAAAATGGATCAGATAACTGAGGATTATAATAGGTTGTTACCTGATTATGGTTATACCTGATTCTGGCTACATTGTTATCAGTGAAAATATCGGAAGGAATACTTCCATTAGGACTGTTCATTCCAATTACAGCCGGAAACGGTCCATTACCCGAAGGGAGTAAAACTTGAGAGGTAAGTGTTATAGTCTTACCATTAACAGTAACATTTACGGTAAGCGTTTCATTATCATAACTGGCTGTAATGTTTTCTGGCCGCTCAGGTATTGTTCCTATTTCATACTGTTCAATTTCTGCTTTAATTTCTTCCCTGCGTCTTTCCCAGTCCCCAAAATCTGTAGAACGACCATTACCATCAGCCCATGCAAAAGGATCGGTTAATGGTTCTACAACAGGCAGTTCACCAAATTGAGGCAATGCTTCATCAAACAACATCGGTACGTCCTCCATATTGCAGTAGCCATACTTAAAATGATAGTAATCAGCATTATCTTCGCCGTCAAATAAAGCACGAACATCATCATCGGTAATCACTCCGCTTCTAATTAAACGGGCATCAGCCTCGTATGCATCAGAATTCATAAGCCTGATTTCTACGTAGTATTGATCTTCTCCGCTTCTATCCGGCAAAGGAAGACATAAAGGATCGGCATAATAATCACCATCATTATTCATTCCTACCTCATTCATGATATTGTTTTGAAGTACCTCTCCCCTGGGATTGTCAGGATCACCACTGTAGGACCAGACATCTGCACTGAAATGTGCAGGAAAATGCCTGCCGTTTTCATCGCAATAATTTCCAAAAATACAAAAGTCAATCACCTGGCTTTGTTCTATATCGAAAAAGAGGTAGCCATACTGGTTAACCATGCGGTTATCATAACACAGTACATCTACATCTACATATTTCTTTACTCCGGCCCCAAGGGAAATATCCAAGGGTAAAGGATTTTCCACAAAATTGGCATAATCATCAGTTCCTTCTAAATCACGGGGAGCGATCCAGAGGGTGTTGCCATTTTCATCCATAACTGTAAAATATTCCAGAGTATAAGTACCCGGACTTAGTTCCAAATCTGGAGATGCTTCAGTAAAGTAATTGTCAACTCCATCCCCATCATAGTCGGCGGGAGTAGGGCTTAGTTGCACCATTAAAGGATTTTCATCATCTCCCACAATCCATTCTCCGTCCTGAGAAAGGGCAACTTCAACATAGACAGGAATACCTTCACTACATTCCGGAAGGTCTTCCAGGGCCTGCTTTAAATCTGGCTTTCTGCTAACAAGATCATTGAGTAATGCACCAAAGGAAATACTAGCCTTGTCGGGGCTAAGATCATTTCCCGGTTTGTCATCCTTACTACAGAAGGTGAAGAGCAAAGTTGACAGTAATAAAAAAACCACGTAATACCTAAAGTTTTTCATAATTTAAAGGTTATTGATTAATATTAATTTTGATTCAATCTTTCAAACCATAATAAAATCCGTAGGTACATTATAATCACATAGTTCCGTCAAGGCCTGCGCTGGTGCCAATGTTGATCTACTTTACTAAAATGATTGCTCTGGATACAGGGGCCGTTCCATTGGTGACTTCATGGGCTGTCAATTTAGGCGAAATTGAAACTCAAAATGAATTAAAGTTTTTTCATGAACGCCTTGTGGGGAATTAATGAGGTGTAATGTTATATTCATATTATTAGGTTCTAAAATATGTGAGATTTATAATTAAACCGGAAAAATTTGTGATATCCTAAATGTAAATAAATTATTGATCGAACGCAATCGGTTGCGTTAAAAATCCATCTGTATTTTTTATTTTAACACTTTATGAGTTTTATATAAGGTTTAATTAACTGAAAATCAATTATTTATTTAAATAAGGCTATAACGGAAACGATTGATTGAAAAATCCTACGTTAACTCATTAATTCACTTATTTTTCCAATTATACTCCAAAAGACTTAGGAGTGTTTTCTCTCTGAAGTAAAATAGAAGACAATAAAGATTCCGTTAATTAATTCTTGAAAATAATACTTTTTGTTAGTGCATTCCCATTGACATTTTGAAGTTAAAACTGGGAGTTAATATTTTTCTCAGATAAGGTTTTCCTCAAGGAAAATTTCAAATAGATTATAATTTTTAAGCAGGGAAAACCTCCTATCTTTGCACTCCAAAAAAATCAAGCGCTTGCAATTATCGGCTTACACTAAAGAATTTCCTAAAAACCTGAAGCTGGCCTTTCCGGTTATGTTGGGCCAGTTAGGGCATGTAATGGTAGGTTTGGTGGATAACCTGATGATTGGTCGGCTGGGAGCGGCGCCTCTGGCAGCGGTTTCTTTGGGAAACAGCCTTGTATTTATAGCCTTGTCCCTCGGGATTGGCTTTTCTTTCGCCATTACACCACTTATTGCTGAAGCAGATGGGGCAGGAGATATCGAAAAAGGAAGAAGCTATTTTCACCACGGGATCATTCTTTGTGGCATAAACGGCATCCTTCTGTTTTTACTGCTGCTCTTGGCAAAGCCGATTTTATATTATTTAGACCAACCGCCGGAAGTAGTGGAACTGGCCATTCCTTACCTTGAAATTGTGGCTTTTTCCATGCTGCCTTTAATGCTTTTTCAGGCTTTTAAGCAATTCGCCGATGGGCTTTCCCAAACAAAATATTCCATGTATGCCACTTTGCTCAGCAACGTGGTAAACGTGGTTTTTAATTATATCCTTATTTATGGGTTCTGGATCTTTCCAAGGCTGGAACTGGAAGGCGCGGCCATTGGCACCTTGATTTCCAGGTTTTTTATGCTGTGGTTTATCTGGGAAATCTTGAAGCGCAGGAAGAAATTCGCCGGTTATTTTAAATGGACTAAAAAGGAATTTTTAAAGGCAGGGGTATTCCGAAGGTTACTGGAGCTGGGATTTCCGACCGCCCTGCAGATGTTTTTTGAAGTGGCCATCTTCACCGCTACGGTATTTCTTGCGGGGCAGCTGGGCACCAATCCTCAGGCGGCAAATCAAATTGCCCTTAACCTTGCTTCCATGACGTTTATGGTTGCGGTGGGGCTGGGGGTTACCGCCACCATAAGAGTGGGAAACCAGAAAGGGCTTGGGCATTTTAAAGACTTACGAAGAATAGCCCTGTCTACGTTTTTGCTGATATTCCTTATAGAAGCCGTTTTTGCCCTGGGTTTTATTTTGCTGAAAAATATACTGCCCACCTTTTATATAGATAATGCCGAGGTTGTTTTTCTTGCAGCCCAGCTATTGGTTGTAGCGGCATTGTTCCAGTTAAGCGATGGGCTGCAGGTGGTAATCCTTGGGGCTTTAAGAGGCCTTCAGGATGTGCGGATTCCCACCGTAATCTGTTTTATTTCATACTGGATCATCGGTTTTCCCGTTTCCTGGTATTTTGGCGGAGAGGAAAGATTGGGCAGTATGGGAATATGGCTGGGGTTGCTCGCAGGCTTGACTTCTTCAGCATTAATGTTGTATTTTAGGTTCGCTTACCTGAGTAAAAGATTGATATTGAGTAAATTTAACCCGAAATTGGGAACAAACATAAATCAAAATTAAACATGGATTTTCCAAAATTTCTGCTTGGTGATAATACCGATTATCCCGATGCTGTTTTTATTGTTCATACTGAATTTCCCCGCTTTATTATCAACCTTGAAAATGATGAGGTAGAATGGCTGGAGGATTTTGATGCCAGCGACGAGGAAGAACTGGCAAATGAAGCCGAATCTTTAATTGAGCAGGCCAGTGCTTTTTACGACCGGGAAGTAAGCCGTTACGAAGAGTAGGAGATGGAAGAATTGATAAGGCTGGACCATGAAGTGTTTTTATTCCTTAACAATCTGGGAACACCGGCCTGGGATGGTTTCTGGCGTGCTATCAGCAATAAATTTACCGGTATTCCATTATACATACTTCTAATTTATTTGCTCTACCGCAACTTTGGATGGAAAAATACGGTGCTCAGCGTTCTGGTAATCGCGCTTTTGATAACTTCTACAGATCAGCTGGCCAATCTTTTTAAAGATGGCTTCCAAAGGCTAAGGCCTTGCCGGCAGGAAGGAATCATGGAGCAGGCCCGTTTTGTGGCGGTGCGCTGTGGCAGCTATGGCTATTTTTCGGCACATGCGTCTAATTCCATGGGAGTGGCCGTTTTTTTGATTCTTCTGTTCAGGGGCATTTATAAAAAGTGGATTTACCTTATCCTCCTCTGGCCGTTGCTCGCCTCGTATAGTCGTATTTACCTGGGGGTTCATTATCCGGCCGATATACTTACGGGAATGACGATAGGAGGCATATTGGGCTATATTTATTATTTATTTCATCTTTTTCTGCGGAAGAAATTTCGCGTATAACCACTGCTGCAGGTTTTATATGGAAGTTTTGGAATAAATATCCGAGGTTTTATAAGGATAGGCTGAAGGAGCCTGTTTCCAGCTGAAGTTACCTCTGCACCTTTCGGGAAAAACTTCGGCTTAAAAGGATGTTTCGGGCGTATATAAAACTTCCCAGTACATGTCCCGCAAACAGCACCGGGTCTTTTCTTATAATCGCGTAGGTAAGGATAAGCAATGCCCCCACCAGGCTTAACAGCCAGAACCCCAGCGGTAAAACCGATTCTTTTATTTTTTCAGAATAAATCCACTGGTAAAAAAAGCGCAGGTTAAAGATAAGCTGCGCTGCCGAACCCATTATGAGCAGCCATAAAGGAATCTGCTCGTTAAAGAATAGCTTTTGCACATCATAAGTACCATTATTATAAGAATATATGGTGAGCAGCACTGGGAAAAAATACAGGAACCAGCGCAGGGCTTTGGGAGCTTTTTGCCATTCTCCCTGCAGCTGTAAATTGCGGATGTAAATAAAGTAAGTGATGGCCTGGCCTAACATTATGGAAAAATCTTCCCGCAAATAACCATACACGAACAAAAGGAAAGAGGCGAACAAGCTTATCTTCCAGAAGAGGGAAGGAGTGATTACCTTTTTCTTTCTCTCCGAAAGTATCCATTGCATTAACAGCCTGCTCGAAAAGAGAATTTGGGCGGTGAACCCCACCGCATATATTTGCCAGCTATTCATCTTTAGCAACTACATTGTAATTAATGTAATTTCTTTTCATCCATAAATAGGCAAAACAGTCTATAAAAGGCCCCACCAGGCGATTTAAAAGGTGAAATTTGGCTTTTCCGGCAATACGTGGGTAATGCCTTACCGGGACCTGCACCACTTTACCTTTTTGTAGCAGGATCATGGCCGGTAAAAACCGGTGCAGCCCTTTAAACATGGGAATGCGTTTGGCATAATCGGCTTTAATGATCTTCAGGGGGCAGCCGGTATCGTCCATACCATCATGGGTAAAGCTCCTGCGTATGCCGTTGGCGACAAGGGAAGACATGTTTTTTACAAAAGAATCCTTTCGGTCTGCACGGTGGCCGGTCACCAGGTCGTATTCCGCAATATAATCCATTAAAATATTAAAATCTTCAGGATCTGTTTGCAGGTCAGAATCAATGTAACCTATAAGCGGGGTATGTGCATAATCAAAACCGGCTTTTATCGCGGCGCTCAGGCCGCAGTTTTTTTCAAAAGAAATAAATTTAAAGTCGGGATTGCGACTACAAATATCTTTGATGATCACCAGGCTTTCGTCTACAGAACCATCATTTACAAAGAGCACGCAGGTCTTTTTTTTCGCAATTTCGATATACTTTGTTAAGGCTTCTTCCACCCGCCTTAAATTTTCCTGTTCATTGTAAAGCGGAACGATGATGGTAAATTCGTAATTCATAACATAGATTGGGCGCAAAGGTATTAATATGAATTAAATTCAGGAATTCGCTTTTCTGAAAAAAAGGAAAATAAAAAGAAACATTGTACTTTGCGGCCGCAAACTTTAGCGGGAAGAAAAAATTCCCGGTAAGTTCAAAATGTTTTACATGAAAATTCTGGTTACCGGCGCGGCCGGCTTTATCGCTTCACATATGGCTGAACGCCTCAAAAGGGAAGGCTTCAGTGTTAAAGGGATCGACAATTTTTCTAACTATTACGACACCTCTCTTAAAAAGCTGAACAGGGATACCCTGGAGCAACAGGGGATTGAAGTTATTGAAATGGATTTACGAAATCCTGATGAGTACCAAAAACTGGAGCAGGATTTCGATTTTATCATCCATTTTGCCGCGCAACCGGGAATATCGGCTTCGGTCACTTTTGAAGAGTACCTGGAAAATAATGTCAAGGCCACTCAAAATTTGATTGGGTTTGCACACCGGAACAAGCGGTTAAAGCATTTTTTTAATATTTCCACTTCTTCGGTGTATGGCCTGGAGGCTACTTATCCCGAAGATGCCGCTCCCAAACCGGCATCGTTTTACGGGGTAACAAAGCTGGCGGCAGAGCAGCTGGTGCTGGCAGAAAGCCGCACTAAAAAAATGAATGCGTCTTCCTTAAGGTTATATTCGGTTTACGGCCCGAGGGAACGCCCGGAAAAGCTGTACACCAAGCTTATCGCCTGTGCCTATAAAGAAGAGTCCTTTCCTTTGTTTAGCGGCAGCGAAAAACATTTAAGGAGCTTTACCTATGTGGGTGATATTGTTGAAGGCATCTTTATGGCGGTGCAGAAACATCATGTGCTTAATGGGGAAATCATCAACCTGGGCACTGAAGCAGAATATACTACCCAGGAAGGGATAGACCTGGTACAGGAATTACTGGGGATAAAAATTGAGCTGGAGCTGGTTCCAAAAAGAGCTGGAGACCAGTGGCATACCCGGGCCAATATCGCCAAGGCAAAAAAAATACTGGATTACATGCCTACTACCACCTTAAAAGAAGGTTTGCAGTTGCAGATAAACTGGTATAAATCAAATTTTCTGTAAGTCGCGGTATTTTTGCAGAAGAAGGTTTGCGGCGGCAAATGCCGTGGTGTTATTCCTGGAAATTTCTTCCAGCTGTGCGGCAAGCGCCTCTTTTATTTCAGGATGCTGGTAGAAATTCCGCTTTAGGTGTTCATCTATAGTTTGTAACAACCATTGTTTATTTTGCTGGTGGCGGTTTTTGTAAAAATATCCATTTTCCTTCGCCAGTTTTTGATACTCTTCCAGCATTTTCCAAATTTCGGGAATGCCGGTACTATAGAGGGCACTGCATAAATTCACTTTTGGCTGCCAGCCACTTTCTTTGGCAGGGTAAAGCTGAAGCGCCCTTTTAAATTCCAGGCGTGCCTCCCGAGCGGCTTTCTGGTTTTCCCCATCAGCTTTGTTAATTACAATGGCGTCTGCCATTTCAATAATACCGCGTTTTATGCCCTGCAGTTCATCGCCCGCGCCGGCAAGTTTCAGCAGTAAAAAGAAATCGGTCATGCTGTGCACGCTGGTTTCGCTCTGGCCCACGCCCACTGTTTCTATAAGGATGACATCAAAACCTGCGGCTTCGCACAAAAGTATACTCTCCCGTGTTTTCCTGGATACGCCTCCCAGGGAATCACCGCTGGGCGAGGGGCGTATAAAAGCATTTTCTTCTTTTACCAGTTCTTCCATGCGGGTTTTGTCTCCCAGAATACTCCCATGGGAAAGGCTGCTCGTGGGATCTACCGCAAGAACGGCCACTTTTTTTCCTTCTTTAATAAGGAACTTTCCCAGGCTCTCAATAAAGGTACTTTTTCCAACCCCGGGCACTCCTGTTATTCCTATCCTGATGGATTTACCGGCTAATGCTACGGCACCCTCCACCAGGGAGCGCGCCTTTTCCTGGTGAAGGGGCTGGTTGCTTTCCACTAAAGTGATGGCCCTGCCCAGCGCGGTTTTATTTCCCTCCAGCAAGTTGTCCAGCAGTTTTTTTTCTGAAGCGCCTTTTTTCCGGAAGGACCTGATGCGCCTGGCAGAATCGGGATTGACATTCCTGGAGGCCGGATTGCTTCCTGACTGGTTTAAAGCTGATTTTTCAGAACTTTTGCTCAAAGGGTGAAATGGTTTCTTGCAAAGTTAGGAATTCATTCTGTGTGGCAATATTATTTGTATATTGAAGCTGATAAAAATAATTTTAAACAATTCCCGAAATGAAAACATTGTACAAAACCACCGTTACAACCACAGGAGGCCGCAATGGCCACACTACAAGTGATGATGGTGTTTTAGATATGAAATTGAGCATGCCCAAAAGCCTTGGCGGAGAGGGTGGAGAATACACAAACCCAGAGCAGTTATTTGCGGCAGGATATTCTGCCTGCTTTGGCAGCGCCCTGGAACTGGTAGCCAAAAGCCACAAAATCGACCTGGGGGATTTCAGTATTACCGGTATTGTTGAAATTGGGCAGAACGAAGATGAGGATGCCCTGGACCTGGCTGTAACACTGGATTGTTATATTCCTGGTGTAGACGTGGAAAGTGGGGAGAAACTGGTAAACCAGGCGCATGAAATTTGCCCTTATTCCCGTGCAACCTGGGATAACATAGATGTAACGCTAAATCTCTTGCTTGACGAAGACGAATAAATCGATAATTTTTTTTAAAATAGAGGCTGCTTTTTTCGGGCGGCCTTTTTTTTGCTAAAAGACTTTTGGTGGTGCCGGCTTTATGGGAACAGGAACACTGGTATGGTCCCAGGTTAGGATCATAAAAACAAGATCATTGCTTTTACTGAAAAAGATGGTAAACTGCTCGACATTTTCCTGAAGTTTGTCCACTCCAATTTCCACCACAAGGGCGTCATATTGCGGGTTCCGGTAAGCTTTTTTATCCATGTCTATTCCCCATGGGTACATTTGGGAATTAAAAATCACTTTCCACGAATTTTTGCCCGGAATAGTCCACAAAGTATATTTTCCTGCTCTTAATAAAGAGCCATCCACCATTATATCTTCATGGGTTTCAAAAGTTGTGGCCTCATTGGCGCCGGTGCGCCATACCTCCCCGTAAGGTACAAGTCCGCCAAAAATATTTCGGCCTTTTTTGTAAGGCCGGTTGTAAAAAACCTCCATTTTTAGTCCGTTATCTTCATATTGTACGGTCGCTTCAGGGCTGTGGGCTTTGGTATTATAGCGCAGGATAAGTACAATTATCAGGCTTAAGACGGCAATCCCTCCAGCTAACTTCAGGGCATTTTTCAGTACAGGTTTCATTCAGGTAATTTTCAGTATTAAGTTCAAAAAATGTGCAAATATGCAGCTCATCCAAAAATTTGTAGCAATTTGAATTTATTTTCAGAAAAAATTCCCGCGATTTTGCAACATGCCTAAAAAGCAATCGTCTTTAAAGTAAATAGCAACCAAACCAAAAAGAATTTTGTTACAACATCAGTTAATAGAAGCTTGCAAGCAAAACGACCGCCGGGCCCAACTGAAGCTTTACAATAAGTACAGCCAGGGTATGTATTATGTGGCGCTGAGGTTTATCCAGGATTCATTTGAAGCAGAGGACGCCATGCAGGAGGCTTTTGTGAAGGCCTTTCAGAAACTTCACCAGTTCACCGGGGAAGTAACATTTGGAGCCTGGCTTAAGCGAATTGTCATCAACAAATGCCTGGACAAATTAAAGGCGAAAAAAATGGAACTGGTCGCCATAAATGAGCGGACCATGACCACGGTGGAAGAGGATGAAAACTGGCAGATTGAAGATGGAATTGGAATAGAGGAGGTGAAAGCAGTGATAGGGCAACTGCCGGAAAAGTATAAATATCCGCTGATGTTATTCCTGATAGAAGGATATGATCACGAGGAAATTTCAGAAATACTAGATATCACAAAGGTGGCTTCCCGCACCTTGGTACACAGGGGAAAGAAAAAATTGCAGGAAGAATTAAAACTTATGAAAAATGGCACAGGATATTAGAGATATGTTCAGGAATGATGAAAGCCGCGAATCTGAGAAACTGCGCAGCGGCCATCAAAGACGCTTTGAAGCAAAACTGGACAAGGCATTACCGCAGGAGAAAAAAACTAACAGGTTTCCTTACTTAAAAATAGCCGCTGTGTTAGTGGTGGCTTTTGGAATAGCAATGTTTTTCCTGAAGCCTGGTAGTGGAGCTGACGAAAACAGGATCGTGGAAACGCCGATGGAAGAAAATGCAGATAAGACAACTACACAACCGGAGAAGCAGTTTCAGCTAAGCGATGTTTCGCCACAGTATAAGGAAATCGAAAATTATTATATGGCAAGTTTAAACCTGGAATTGGCAAAGCTTAATATTAATGATGATAACAAGGCGCTAATAGACGCGTTTATGGCAAAACTTGCCGAGCTGGATAAAGAATATAAACGCCTTAATGCCGATTTAAATGAAAGTGGCCCCAATGAACAAACGGTGGAAGCCATGGTTGCCAATTTGCAGCTTAGGCTGGAACTGCTCTTTAAACTGAAAAATAAAATCAAAGAAATCAATGAATCAAAAAACGAAAACTATGAAAACCTACAGGCTTAATATACTGTTGATGCTGCTCCTGCTAACCGCGGGGCTGCAGGCACAGACGAAAAAACTGGAAAAATCCTTTAATACGAGCGGTACAGTAAATGTAAATGTGGATGCCAAACACACCAACATCAGTATCGAAAAATGGGATAGGAATGAAGTTAAAGTTGAGGCTTACCTTAATTCTGAAACCTCAGATAAAAAGCAGGTACAGGAAATGTTGAACAGCTGGAAACTGGAAGCATCGGGTTCATCAAACGATGTGAGTATTATTTCTGGGGGCAATGCTAACTGGAACCCTGAAGTTAACATGGATATTGATATGAGCAGCCTTAATGAATCCCTGGGAGGCCTACAGGAGTTGCTGGGACCAATGATGGAGAACCTTATGCCCATGATCCAGAATATAGCCTCCAATCCCCTGCCGGAGAATTTTACCGCCAAAGTGGGGGACATGAATTTTGATTATGAAGCCTACCAGCGCAATCCAGATGAATATATGGAAAAATGGGAAGCCCAGGTGGAAGAGAAATTCGGAAAAGATTTTGAAAAGGATATGGAAAAATGGGCGGCGCAGATTGAGAAAAATTCCGAAAAATGGGAAAAAGAATATGGTGCTAAAATGGAGGCCTGGGGCGAAGAGTTTGGAGAAGACATGGAAGCATGGGGAGAACAGTTTGGCAAAGAAATGGAAAAATGGGGCGAACAGTTTGGAAAGGAGATGGAAGCTAAATTTGCAGGCAAGGATGCTAAAGTATTCATGTTGCCCGGCGCTCCCGCCAGGGCCAACAGGAGCATCAAAATAAGTGTTCCCAAAAATGCGCAGCTTAATTTAAATGTACGCCACGGGGAGCTAAAACTTAGCGGCACTACTTCTAATGTAAAAGCCAAAGTTTCCCACGGTTCCCTTCATGCCAACAGGTTAACCGGTAATAAAACCGATGTGAATGTTTCTTATTCCCCTGTAAAAATTAAACAATGGGATTATGGTGTGTTAACAGCGGGTTACGTTCAGGACCTGGAGATAGAAAAAGCCGTAAGTATTAAACTAAATTCCAATTCCAGCAATGTGCTGATAGGAGAAATTGGAGAAACAGGAATTTTAAACGGTTCTTTCGGGGAGCTTGGGATCATGAAGCTGGCCCCTGGTTTTAAAACCCTTAGGATTAGCCTTGAAAACAGCGATCTTGAACTTTCTTTGCCCGATACCGCTTTTACGTTTAGCTACGACGGCACCCAGAGTGATATTGATTATCCTTCCGGCATGCAGTTAAAAACTACTAAAACCTACGACAATGTCCTGTTGAACGGGTATAATAAATCTAAAGATGGGGCGGCGAGCGTAAACATTAAAGCAAGTTTTAGCGATGTCTTGGTAAAGTAAAACACAAGACTTATTTTTAGCTACCTTAAAAGGTCGTCTTAAGGTACAGTTTCATGAGACGAAAATGTACTTTTGAGACGATCTTTTTTGCTGAAAAAATTGCTGAATGAAACCTGAGAATTTTGCTGAATTTATAGCCGGACTAACTACGGAATATACTCCCGTGGTAGGAGAAAACCTGGAACATGAAGATTTTGTGCCTATAGATCTTTCTGAAAATAATCCTGAATTGATGAAGCTGGAAATGCTTTCTTCTGAAGCTTTCTCGGTTTTTCTCAATAATTCCCTTAGAAGCGCCGGTAAAAAAGCCGCTTTTGGTGGTTATAACGAAGTGCGGAACTTGTACAAAAGAAGCAGGCTTTTCAATAAAAATGTAGATGAATTTTTAAACCGGAATATTCATATTGGCTTGGATATCTGGGCAGCAGAAGGAACCGAGGTGCTTGCCGTACTTGAGGGTAAAATTCATAGTTTTCGGGATAATGCCAATTTTGGGGATTATGGGCCCACAATTATTCTGGAGCACGAAAAGGATGGAAGAAAATTTTATACGCTTTACGGCCATTTAAGCCGAAAGTCCCTGGAAGGTTTAAAAGAAGGAAGGAAAGTTGCCCAATCTGAAAAAATAGCAGAACTGGGAAAACCTTCAGAAAATGGCGATTATGCGCCACACCTTCATTTTCAGGTTATGGAAGACCTAATGGGCAATATTGGGGATTTTCCGGGGGTGACTTCAAAAAAAGAACTGGATTTGTTTTTACAAAACTGCCCCGATCCCAACCTTCTTCTTAAAATTTAGCAGGTTTTACTTTTTCCGAAGAATAAGCGCCACAATAGCGGCGGTAACTATTCCCATTGCCAAAGCACTGAAGGTGCTCATAAGAATATAAGACTGCAGGTTGAAATATTCTTCAGCGGCGGCACGTTCCATCTGGCCGGTTTCTACCGTATAATTAATCACATTTTCAAAATAATGGGGTGTAATCCAGGCATTGGTAATGTATTGCATCAACGGAGTGAGCAGCGTGATCACTACCGTAAGAACTATTCCTGAAACAAAGCCCTGGCTCCAGCTCATTCTTCCGCCGTAAAAATGTTTTCTTTTATCATAAAGGGCAAAAAGAAAAATGGCAATAGCCACAAGCCCAAAAAGATTGGTGTAAATAGGCTGCTTCGCTATCAATTCGTCATGCCAGCCCATTCTTTTTTCAAACATCATCCATAGAAGGGCGGCAAAGGAGAAGATGATTCCCCATTTTATTTCGATTGCGAACTTTTTCATGCTAAGAATGGTTGGTTACAGCAAAATTAGCCAAAAAAGCTGAAATTTTAGTTCATCCGGGTTTACAACAGAAAATTTTCCAGGATATCTCCAACAAAATATGCCAGGATAGCCGCCAATCCTCCCAGGGCTACGGTTTCAAAAATTCCCATGAACACATTTCTTTCAGTTACCATACTTTTAAGGTTGCCTACCAGTGCAAGGGCAATGGCGGTGAGAATACAGGAATAAAGAAAAAGTTGCTGATCACTAGCCTCGGTGGTTCCGGCAAAAAAGTAGGAGAGAAGTGGCACCGATCCCACCAGCAGAAAGCTAAAAAAAGTAACCCCGGCAGTTTTAAATGGCGTTTTGTCATCTTTTACCATTTCCAGTTCTTCTTTCATCATGGTGTCTACCCAAACTTCTTTATCTGCAATAATAACTTCCACCACCTGTTCCAGTAATTCCCCGTGGAAACCTTTAGCTGCGTAAATTTCCCGTATTTCGTCAATTTCCTTCTCCCTCAGGTTTTCGATTTCCCAGTATTCTACCTGCTTATGTTTTTCATACAGATCCCTTTCAGCCTTAGTAGAAAAAAAATTGCCGACAGACATAGAAAATCCGTCGGCAATAAGGTTAGCAATTCCTAAAATAATCACTACTGTAATTCCCAGGCTTGCGCCTTCAGCTCCCGCGACCACGGCAAAAGTGGTAATGGCTCCATCTATACCGCCGTATACAAATTCGGAGATGTAATCTTTATTGAGGAATAAAACTTTGCCTTTAGCGTGTAGATTAGTTTCCTGCATGATTTTCTGCTATATGGGAATAGTGCTAAATTAGGGCATTTTTATTCAGGTCCGTGAGGTTTTCTTCCGGCTTCAAGGGCAAGCGGGCCAAATTTTTCATTTACGCCTTTTTCGAACCTTTTCCCTTTAATTTCATCATGCCGCGGGAATTCCGGAGCGGGAAAATTAACCTCTATAGTATATTTTCCTTCTTTTGGGATTTTGAAATTCGCGCCATAGTGATTTAGGAACGGGTGCCAGAAAAATGGAAATTCTTTTTCTTCCACCAGGTTATCATTTTCATCAAAGACTTTTGCTGAAATTTTTAAGCAGGGTATAAATCTTTTATCATGCTTGTTTCTTACCAGGATTTCCATATGGGTATTAAATTCTTTTGGTGGTACGTGCCACTTCAATTCTCCATCCTGAAACTGGTAAGTACCTTCCGCTTCTTCAGAAACCACAGAAATAATATAATCTTCTACCTCCTTTTCAACATAATTATCCATGCCTTTCATATAGTCGGCAGCAGCATTAAGTGCGTTTCCCTGTTCTTCAGCCAGTTTAATTTTCTTTGCATTGTCTTCAATCTTCATAATTCAACTAATTTTTTTTGGTTATACCTTTAAAGTTAGCAACAGGAGAATTTTTTCTCTGCTAAATGGCTGTTAAAACAGGAAAGTATATGCAAAACAGAGGTTAAAAGTAAAAGTTTTCCTTTCAGCCTCATAACTAAGCCAAAAGGAAAACCTGAAAATTATAAGAAATGCAGCTTAGCTTCTTAATCCATTTTTTTGGTAAGGTAGAAGCCAAGAAGTAAACCAATTCCTGCCATTACGAATATGGTTGCTGGATAAGCAACATCTTCCTCCATATTAAAACTATGGATAAAAAGATTCGCTAAAAAAATACCCAGTCCTATACCAATACAAAGCAAGGCCAGATTTAAAATTACTACCCTCCAAACAGGGGTAATCCTGCGATTTTTGCTGTAAAAAATAGTGGCATCGGCCCCTTTTTCAATTAAAGCCAGTCGCTCACGGTTACGGGCAGAAATGTATAAATAATACATGCCGAAAACAGAGCCAAAAATTACGGGTAAAACAATTACTTCAGATCCCATGATGATAAAATTTTAAAGTTAATTTACTGTTCGTTTTTCCATAGGACGTAGATTTTTTAAGTCCGGTTACAAAAAAAAGCTAACTTCTTTTTTCTGAATTTCTGTAACCAATGCCTAAAAGCTGGCGTCTTATGTGAAATGAACCAACAACCTGACCAATATTTCATTGAGAAAGCCATGCATGGCGATACCCGTGCTTTTGGAGTATTGGTTGAAAGGTATCAGGATTATATTTTCACTATAGTTTACCGGATGCTGAAGGTGAGGGAAGAGGCGGAAGAAGTTGCTCAGGATGTATTTTTAAAAGCTTTTGAAGCACTTCCAGGTTTTAGGGGAGATGCGAAATTTTCCAGCTGGCTTTACAGAATAGCATACAGGAAAACGCTGGACAGAATTAGGAAAAATTCGCGATTTTCCACTTCAGAATTAATAGAGGAAATAACTGAAGATGATACCGAAAAACTGGAAAACGGACTCGAAATAATGTTACAGGAAGAACGTTCTGAAATCATTCAGAATTGTATCTTGAAGTTACCGGAACAGGAATCGGCAATTATTACCTTGTTTTATTTTGAAGAACAATCGGTTAAAGAAATTGCCGCCATCACCGGTTTAACTCAAGATAATATTAAAGTGAAGCTGTACCGTAGCAGAAAAGCATTATTTTCATTGCTAAAAAAGTATATGCAGGCAGAAATACCGGAAGAAAATGGAAAAGCGATCTAGAAAAGAAATTTTAGCTAAAAAAATCATGAAAAATGCCGGACTGGAAAAACCTTCGGCAGATTTTTCAGCGAACGTATTGAAAGCTGTCGAGGCAAGGCAAAAGGTATTAAAATATGAGCCGCTCATTTCCAGAAAAACCTGGTTCGGTATAGCAGGAGCAGTTATAGTTGCTGTAATTGGACTTTATGTGATTTCTTCAGATTTGGCTCTAAATATAGACTTTAGTTTTATAAACGCGCTTTCCTTCCCAAAACTGAACTTATCCAGCACAATGATGTATGCCGTGGCTTTTATTTCCCTTTTCTTCCTTGAAATCCCGTTTTTAAAGAGGTTTCTGGTAAAGCAGTATGATTAAGTAGAAAAACTGTTCTGTTGTGTGTTTTCTGTTGCCTGTTCTGTGTTCTCTGTCTCTGTTGTAAGTTACGTGCTGCCTGAACTCAGCTGGTTTTTAAGATTCCGACGCAGTCATTCAGGCGGACCCTTCTCGAAAATGAGGGGAGCTTTTCTTGAAGTTTTGGGATTGTTGTTCGCTTTGGTGGTTGTTAAGTAATGCATAGAACTCCGAACAAAGAACCGAAATAAACTAAGAAACCACCCCGACCTTCGGCCACCCCTCCCTGAAAAAAAAGAGGGAGCGGAAAGTTGCTAATTTTGAGAACAAAAGACCTTGAACTATAAACTCCAGACTTAAATCACCCCGGCCTTTCACGGTCTTCTCCCGACTTTGCCATTCAGGCGGTCCCACCTAAAAGGAAGGGAGTTTTTTGTTATTTTGATGCACAGAATTTTTAAAACCACTCCATCCTACGGTCATCGCTTCTTAAAAAAAGAGGAGCGCTTGCTAAAAGAAAAAAAATCCCGAAGCAGAAATTCGACTCCGGGATCTATATTTTCGTCTAACGTCTAACGTCTAACTTCTCATTTCTCATTTACAAGCACCCAATCTCCCTTGTCAAGAAGCGGGATGGCCTGTTTGTATTTCACGGTTTTGTTCTCACCGCTCATCACATTTTTTATAGTAACCTTGTCGTTACGTCCAATTTTTGGATGGTCCCTAACGATGGTTTCGGTAACCTGTGGTTTTGGCTGCTGGCGCTGACCGGCGGCACGGCTTTGTGCAGCTCTTTCGTCTATATTCGGGATTTCTTCTTTTGTAGTTTCCACTTTCTCACGCCTTCTTTGCCTTGCCTCGTGAATACTGGAAGTATTTCCTTCAGGAATTTCTCCTTTAAACAGAAAGGAAATCACATCTTTGTTCACCTGGTCTATCATGGTTTTGAAAAGTTCAAAGGCTTCAAATTTGTAGATTAGTAACGGATCTTTTTGCTCGTGAACCGCAAGCTGAACGCTCTGTTTTAACTCATCCATTTTCCTCAGGTGCGTCTTCCAGGCATCATCGATAATGGCGAGGGTGATATTCTTTTCAAAGTCTTTTACCAGCTGTTTACCTTCGGTTTCATAAGCTTTTTCCAGGTTGGTGACTACCTGAAGGGTTTTGGTGCCATCGGTAAACGGAACTGAAATTCTTTCGAAATTATTGCTTTCATCTTCGTAAACCTGCTTAATTACCGGGAATGCCCTGGAAGCGCTGTGCTCCATTTTTTCCTGGTAATGTTTGTAGGCAGATTTATACACTTCTCCCGCAATCTTCTGAACATTCATTTTTCCGAAGTCTTCTTCAGAAATAGGAGAGCTCATGGAGAAATAGCGAATGAGTTCAAATTCAAAATTCTTGAAGTCAGAAGCGGCTTTATTGGTTTCGGCAATAACTTCAGAAGTGTCAAAAATCATATTGGCGATATCCACTCTTAAACGGTCCCCAAATAAAGCATGGTAACGACGTTTGTAGATCACTTCGCGCTGGGCGTTCATCACATCATCATATTCCAGCAATCTTTTCCTTATCCCAAAGTTATTTTCCTCCACTTTCTTCTGGGCGCGCTCAATAGATTTGGAGATCATGGAATGCTGAATCACTTCGCCTTCCTCAAGCCCCATCCTGTCCATAAGTTTGGCAATACGTTCAGAACCAAAAAGGCGCATCAGGTTGTCTTCCAGGGAAACGTAGAACTGCGAACTTCCCGGGTCTCCCTGCCGGCCACTACGCCCGCGCAACTGCCTGTCCACACGTCTGGAATCATGACGCTCTGTACCCACAATTGCCAGTCCGCCGGCTTCTTTTACTTCTTTGCTCAGCTTAATATCGGTACCACGGCCCGCCATGTTGGTGGCGATGGTCACAATCCCAGATTTACCTGCTTCAGCTACAATATCGGCCTCTTTTTTATGCAATTTCGCGTTCAATACGTTGTGCGGCACATTTCTCAGCTTCAGCATTCGGCTAAGCAATTCTGAAATTTCCACGGAAGTGGTACCGATAAGCACCGGCCTTCCCTCGTTGGAAAGATCGGTCACATGATCGATCACCGCGTTATATTTTTCACGCTTGGTTTTATAGACAAGATCTTCTTTATCTTTTCTGGCGATAGGACGGTTGGTAGGAATCTCCACCACATCAAGTTTATAGATTTCCCAGAATTCGCCCGCTTCTGTTACCGCAGTACCCGTCATCCCCGAAAGTTTGCGGTACATCCTGAAGTAATTCTGAAGGGTTACCGTGGCGAAAGTTTGGGTGGCATCTTCAATTTTCACGCTTTCCTTGGCCTCAATCGCCTGGTGCAGCCCGTCACTGTAGCGGCGGCCTTCCATAATACGACCGGTTTGCTCGTCTACAATCTTAACTTTATTCTCGATCACCACGTATTCGGTATCTTTTTCAAATAAAGTATAGGCTTTTAAAAGCTGGCGCATCGTATGGATTCGCTCACTTTTCACACTATAATCACGGAAAAGTTCTTCTTTCTTCTCGGCTTCCTCTTCTTTGGGAAGGTCTTCTTTTTCGATCTTGGCGATTTCCATACCAATTTCAGGCATTACGAAAAAGTCGGGATCACCGTTGGCCGAAAGGAATTCTATACCCTTATCGGTAAGGTCTATCTGGTTGGTTTTTTCGTCTATAGTGAAATAAAGCTCCTCATCAACCTTTGGCATTTCACGGTTGTTGTCCTGCATGTAGTGATTTTCGGTCTTTTGCAGTAACTGCTTGATGCCTTCTTCACTTAAATACTTGATAAGCGCTTTATTTTTTGGTAAACCGCGGTACACTCTCAGCAATTGCTTTCCGCCTTCTTTGGTATCCCCGGAAGCAATAAGTTTTTTTGCCTCCGCAAGAACTTTCACCAGGTGCTTGCGCTGTACTTCCACAATATTGGCAACCGCAGGCTTTAATTCATCAAATTCGTGAACATCTCCTTTTGGAATTGGCCCTGAAATAATTAATGGAGTACGGGCATCGTCTACCAAGACCGAATCCACCTCATCCACAATGGCGTAATTGTGCGGGCGCTGTACCAGATCGTTTGGAGAGTGGGACATGTTATCCCTTAAATAATCAAAACCAAACTCGTTATTGGTTCCGTAGGTAATATCGGCATTATATGCTTTTCTTCTTGCGGCAGAATTTGGCCTGTGGTAATCTATACAATCTACACTAAGCCCGTGGAATTCAAATATAGGCGCCATCCATGCGCTGTCCCTTTTAGCCAGGTAATCGTTAACGGTTACAAGATGTACGCCCTTCCCGGTTAAGGCATTAAGGTACATAGGGAGGGTTGCTACAAGGGTTTTACCTTCACCTGTCTGCATCTCGGCAATTTTTCCCTGGTGCATGGCCACACCACCTATAAGCTGAACATCGTAATGAACCATATCCCAGGTTACTGGTTTACCGGCGGCATCCCACGAATTGCTCCAGATGGCTTGGTCGCCTTCCAATGTTACGTAATCTTTTTCCGCGGAAATTTCGCGGTCAAAAGCAGAAGCCGTTACTTTAAGTTCAGGATTGGCCACGAAACGCTTGGCGGTTTCTTTTACCGTGGCAAAGGCTTCGGGAAGGATTTCATTTAGAACATCTTCAGAGATTTCGTAAGCTTTGTCTTTTAAAGCATCAATTTCAGTATAGATATCCTCTTTTCTGGTAATATCTTCAGATTCGTCTGCTTCCTTCTCTAAACTGGCAATCTTTTCATTCACTTCTTTAAGAGCTTCAGCAATTTTTACTTTAAAAGAAGAAGTTTTAGCTCTTAATTCGTCCAGGCTCAGGGCTTCGAATTCGGCTTCAAAGGCCTTGATTTTCTGAACTATGGGTTGTATTTCTTTGACGTCTTTTTTGGATTTGTCGCCAACAAATACCTTTAATACAGAATCTAAAAAACTCATAATAGTTTTTTGTTTTAATAGGGTTCAAATGTAAGCAAAAAAAAAGCCTCACTTTGGAGACTTTTTCGCTTTATTTTTTAATGTTTTATTTTAATATTCATCCTCATTCCAGAGATAATCATCATCTGTGGGATAATCTGGCCAAATTTCTTCAATAGAATCATAGGAGTCTCCCTCGTCCTCTATGGCCTGTAGATTTTCAACAACTTCCAATGGAGCTCCGGTTCTAATCGCGTAGTCAATTAACTCGTCTTTTGTGGCAGGCCAGGGCGCATCACTCAAATAAGATGCTAATTCTAAAGTCCAATACATGGTTGAAATCGGTTTATAATTTCTGCAAAAATAATTTTTTTACCGATATAGCCAAGAAAAAAATCTAATAATTAATCAATACTGTTAAGAACTTATTCCAGTTTTAATTCCTGAAAGAATTTTATTTTGAAGAAAAGTAGTATGGAAAAGTTATTCTTTTTGGGGGATCCATTTTACCTCCTCAGCACGGAAGTATTTTGACAATTTTCGTGCCAGTACAAATAAATAATCGGAAAGCCTGTTGAGATACATTAAAAGAGTTTCGTCAAAAGCTTCTATTTCGTATAAAGCAGTTGCCATGCGTTCTGCCCGCCTGCAGACACAGCGGGCAATGTGACAGAATGACACACTTTGGTGACCTCCCGGAAGCACAAAATGGGTCATTTCCGGTAAATCTTCATTCATTTGATCTATTTGCTGCTCCAGGAGCTCGATATCCTGTGCGGTGATTTTAGGAATATTCAGCCTTTCCTTTCCATTTTTGAGCACAGCTTTTTCCGGATCTGTGGCTAAAACCGAACCTATTGTAAAAAGCCGGTCCTGGATTCGCATCAGGATGTTTTTATCGCTTTCCTCTATTTCCTGGTCCCTAAGCAGCCCAATATGGGAGTTAAGTTCATCTACCGTCCCGTAACTTTCTATCCTTATATGATGTTTGGGAACGCGGGTTCCACCAAATAAAGCTGTTGTACCTTTATCTCCTGTTTTGGTATAAATCTTCATAATAGCATTTTTTAGAAGCTGAAGTGTTTGCTGCTGTAATTCAAATTTACGAAGAATATCAGGGAAGGGAAGTTTAAAGCTTATTTTCCTGAAGATTTCTCATCAAGGTCCTCCCGCGCTTTTTTATTTTCGCGCTTGCGTTCTTCATACCTTCTTCTGAAATTTCGATTTTTCCTGTCGTTACGGTTTTGCTTTGCACGGCGGGAATTCCACCTGAAGAAAAGAAAAGCAATGGCGATAATCGCGAGGTACAGCCATGTTTGCCGGTCAAAGTCTAACATCCTGAAGAAATGTTTTTTCTAAGATAAAAGAATTAAGGTTAATGCACAATTGGAAATTGATAATTGACAATGCACAATTTACAATGGAAAATCAGCAATGGAAAATAAACAATTCAATCAGGCAATTAGCTTCTGACGGTTTCCCGGCGTTCATCTTTTTCCACGATGCCATCGCGCAGGCGAATAATACGGTGTGCATGTTCAGCGATATCTTCCTCGTGCGTTACTAAAATCACTGTATTTCCTGCGGCATGAATTTCATCAAAAAGGTTCATGATCTCTACCGAAGTCTTGGAATCCAGGTTTCCGGTAGGTTCATCGGCCAAAATAATGGAGGGTTTGTTCACCAGGGCCCGGCCAACAGCAACCCTTTGGCGCTGCCCACCCGACAGCTGGTTGGGCTTATGGTCCATACGATCTCCTAACCCCACATTGGTGAGTACTTCCTTTGCACGTTCGTTTCTTTCAGTTTTAGAATAGCCGGCGTAAACCATTGGCAAAGCCACATTGTCCAGTGCCGTTGTCCGGGGTAAAAGATTAAAAGTTTGGAAAACAAAGCCAATCTCCTTATTCCTTATTTCGGCAAGTTCGTCATCACTCATTTTACTTACATCTTTTCCATTTAAAATGTAACTTCCGGAAGTAGGAGTATCCAGGCAGCCCAGTAAATTCATCAATGTTGATTTACCCGATCCAGATGGGCCCATAAAAGCAACATATTCTCCCCGTTCAATTTCCAGGTCTATACCTTTAAGCACCTTTACCACTTCCTGTCCCAGGGGAAAATCCCGGGTGATATCTTTAATTTCAATGACTTTACTCATAAATGCTGATCTTTGCTGCTATAGGACGTAATTTACTAAGAATTGTTACATCTATAGAAAAGTAAAAAAGTAAAAAAGTTAAAAAGAGAAAGGAGGAAAGTGGAGAGTGAAAAGTGAAAAAGTGAAAAAGTGAAGAGTGGAGAGTGAATAGTTCAAGTATTTTTTTTAAGCCTAAAGCCTAAAGCCTACCGCCTGCAGCCTACAACCTGATCACAAAATGTTGTTTTGCCTGTTCTCTTCTGAAAAAAATAAGTCCCCAGTAAAAAGTATCTATAGAAACGGTGACTGCCGGATGTTTCTTTATTTCTTCCCAGGCTGCTTCCATTTGGGATGACCAGTGAATGTCATCAAAAATAAATACGGAATCATTATGAGCAAAAGGCAGGGTTTGCCTGAAATAATCCAGCGTGGGTTGCTTCTGATGATTGCCATCAAAAAACACCAGGTCGTAAGTTGTCGTTTTTCCTGTTTCCTGTTTCCTGTTTCCCGTCTCTTGTCTCTTGTCTCTTGTCTCTCGTCTCTTGTCTCTATTCTCTATTCTCTTTTCTATTTCCCCTGGTCCCTCTCCACTCTCCACTCTCCACTTCTTAAACACCTCTTCAAATTTGCCGGTTTCCAGAGAGATATTATTAAATCCAAATTTCTCAAAACGCTGACGTGCGGTTTTAGCGGTTTCCGGGCAACCTTCAATTGTTGTAACGCTAGTTTTTTGGTTGGCAGCGAGGGCGGAAGTGGCGATGCCCAGGGAAGTTCCCAGCTCCAGCGCATTTTTACATTTAAGATAATTTACTAGCCGGAATAAGAGTTTTGCCTTTTTTTTAGTAATTCCGGCGTTTTTCGCAATAGCTGAAATTTTGCGGGAATTCGATTTAAAAACCCTGCTGCCCGCACCAAAATCGGTGACTTCTATTTTTTTATTATTCTGAAACAGGCTTTTCCGGTATTCTTCTAATAATGTATATGCAGGATAATTCTTTTTATCATAAAAACATTTCGTCACCAGTTCATACACAAAAGGGGAGTGCAGCCCGTGCTGGTTCTGGCTTTTCCGAAGGAAATTTATGTATGATTTTAGTAGGTGCAATTTTTTTGTCAGTTGTGGGTTGTCAGTTGGCGGTTGTGCGTTATTAGTTGTAAATAGCAAAGATCATGTTCTCCAGTTCTTCTCAACATACTGTATAAAGGAAAAAATTTTTCCGCCTAAAATATCATATTTCTGCTTAAGCTCTTTTATTTCCGCAATCTCATATAATTCATCGACCATTTCCAACTGTGATAAACACTCTAAAAGAGATGCATGAGCATAGGTAAGGAATTTCAGGAAATCCTGTTTGTATATTCTACGGCCATATCCTTCCACAATATTATCTTTAATGCTTTTGGAGGACCTTCGTAATTGGCTTCCCTGTTCATAGAGTTCATACTTCGGCAACTTTAGGGAAACTTTATGCGTTTCAATGGCATAGGTAAAGGCAAGATTGTAAATATCTAAATCTTTATAGCTCTTCATTTTCTTATAGAATAAAAGTTTGAGCAGAGCGAAAACAACTCACAACTCACAACTCACAACTCACAACTCACAACTCACAACTCACAACTCACAACTCA
>NZ_JAVRHQ010000025.1:0-64340 GCF_031846485.1 Autumnicola tepida | reverse complement strand
AAAACATCCTCCCCCTGAAACCCACCCGGCACATTATAACACTGCTGTTTTGCCGAAACTGGCAATTTTAATCTACAGCTTTATAGGATGCTGAAAACCCCGCGTGAGGGATAGCAGCAGTTATCCTGCCGCGCCGGCAGGCAAGGCAGATAACGCGGATAGCCCGGCCCGAAGGGCACGCCATAATAATAATAATAATAATCTTTTTCTCATTCAATGCTAAATCTTTTGCATTAAAATCTTGTATTTATTATTGGAATCAAATCGTATATAAGAGGAAGCAGAAATCAAATCAGCCGGATAATTTTAAAAAAGATGGCCGATTCTTACTTTAAACGATAGCTTTTTCTATTTTTATTTTATGAAACAACTTCCTAAGGGCAGTAAGAAATTATTAAATGCCTGGGCTTTTTATGATTGGGCAAATTCTGTTTACAGTCTTGTAATTTCATCGGCCATTTTCCCCATTTTTTACGGTGCTCTTACCATTATTAAAGATAAAGACGGACAAATTCTAATCGACCGTGTGAATTTTCTGGGTGTTGACTTTAATAATGATAGCCTTATTAGTTACGTGACTGCTGCTGCCTTTCTTGTAGTTTCCATCTTAAGCCCTTTTCTCTCGGGAATTGCTGATTATGTAGGTAATAAAAAGAATTTTCTTAAATTTTTCTGTTACCTGGGCGCCTGCTCCTGTATCGCCTTGTTCTGGTTTAACCTGGAATATTTGTGGTTTGGATTGCTGGCGTATTTCCTGGCGCTTATCGGGTTTTGGGCAAGCCTGGTTTTTTATAATTCCTATCTTCCGGACATTGCGTATCCCAATCAGCAGGACAAAGTGAGTGCAAGAGGTTTTTCTATGGGGTATATTGGCAGTGTTATTTTATTACTGGTTTGCCTTATTATGATTTTAAAGTACGATTGGTTTGGCTTTAGAAGTGAAGCCCTGCCCACGCGCCTTTCCTTTGTTTTAACAGGCATCTGGTGGATTGCTTTTAGCCAATACACCTATTATTATCTTCCGAAGGGCAATAAAAAAGCTCCACTTACCCGAAATGTTCTTTTTAATGGTTTTAAAGAATTAAAGAAAATATGGTATTCATTAAAGCATAATGTGCAGCTTTATCGTTATCTCATCGCTTTTTTCGTTTACAGCATGGCAGTACAAACTATTATGCTTATTGCCACCTATTTTGGAATTGAAGAACTGGATTGGGGAGAACAGGATGCCACTACGGGATTAATTGTAAGTATTTTGCTTATCCAGCTGGTAGCTGTTGTCGGTGCCACGCTTACCTCCAGGTTAGCTATAAAAATCGGGAATATTAAGACCCTTATCTATATTAATCTTATCTGGATCGCGATTTGTGGATATGCGTATTATATAGTTTCCCCTGTGCAGTTCTATTTCGCGGCTGCTTCTGTAGGATTAGTGATGGGCGGAATTCAGTCTTTATCGCGCTCTACTTATTCAAAAATGTTGCCTGAAAATGCCATAGATACCGCCAGCTATTTCAGTTTTTACGATGTTTCTGAAAAAATAGGGATCGTGATTGGTATGTTTCTCTACGGAATAGTGGCGCAAATCACCGGGAGTGTGCGAAACTCAATCTTATTTTTGGTAGTATTTTTTATCGCGGGGGTAATTTTGTTGTTAAGGGTTCCGAAGAAACAGGAGGAGTTAAATTAGGAAGTATCACAACCACTAATCGGGCGGAGTTAGGGATTCTTCCGTCAGTGAAATCCTATGATTTTTAATTTTCAACCTGTCTCATTTCTCTTTCCTCTAAGGGCTAAAGATAAAAACCCCGCCGGGGTGAGCGAGGTTGATATTTGCAGAATTTTGGTCTTTAATGGGATGAAACACTTCCCGATCCGGAAACTTTAAAATCTTCTTTTTTAGGGCTGCCTTTATAAGTGATATCTCCGGAGCCGGAAACTCTGGCAAATAGTTTTTCTGAAGCGTAGACCATAAGATCCCCGGAGCCGGAAACAGTGGCTTCAACAGTCCTGGCTTTTAGGTTAAAAGCTTCAAAATCGCCCGACCCGGTAACTTTACACTCAAAATGGTCTGCGTTTCCATTAACCACAATATCCCCCGAGCCGGTTACGCTGCCTTTCAAATCCTGAACATCCAGGTTAAGATTTAAGTCTCCTGAACCGGTTAAAGAGGCGCTAAAATTGGAAGCGGTAATTTTATCAGAATTCCACAGGTCGCCGGAGCCGGTGACCGAAACTTCTTCGAGATCTTTAAAAGGAACAGTGATTTTAATTTCATTATTACCGGAAGGCCGAAGGTCTACACCTTTTTCTATTGAAATTTTTAATTTTCCGCCCTGCACTTCCGTAAGAATATATTCCTGAAGATTGCTTTCGGCTTCAACCTTTAATTTTCCTTCCTGGCCGCTGACTAATTCCACATCCATTGAACCTACCAGCTGTACTTCATCATAATCTGAAGTGGAGCGCTCTTCGGTAATCATTTTTCCGTTTCCTTTTATCTTTTCATTTCCCCACCACTGGGCGTTTGCTGAAGTGAAACCCAGGAAAATAGCTGTTAAAATTAAAATTGATTTTTTCATAATTGTTTTAATTGATTGATGATTAATGTTTAGCTGATTTATTGTTTTCTAAAAGAAACACTTCCATAACTTGTACTTATGCTCACCTGGTTTCCACTGCCTTCAGATAAATGATATCCCTGGTATGTCTTTTTGGTGCCGGAGTCATGTCTTTTATTCACCTCAAAACTATCTACTCCATTTACGTCCCCATAGGAGGTGGTAATATCAAAACTAAAAGGCTGTGCTTCATCATACCCAATTTTGATACCTGTGTAATCGCTCTCAATTTTCACTTCTCTTGTTCCTTTTACGAGTTTTTCTACGGAAGCGGAGCCGTAATCCAGATCAAGAATTACAGAGGTGAAGACGCGGCCAATTTTGGTAGTAAGATAATCCCCGTTGCCGTAGAGTTTTTTCACTTTTTCAACGCTAATGCTGCCGTAGTCGCAGTTAAATGTGGCATCTTCAACTTTAAGAATCTTAGAACTGGTATAATCTGCATTAATATTAAGTTTTCCTGCTTCTTCAATTACATAATCTGAATAATCTGCGTTAATTTCAGCGTTTTTTACATAGCCAATGTGGCTGTTCCTGGTGTAATCAAAACTAATGTCGTTAGAATTTCCTCTTAATTCGCCAATATCTATTTTCCCGTAGTCACAGGATATTCTTGAATTTCCCAGGAGCCGGTCCAGGTAAATCCCGCCGTAATCATTACTAATATTTACGTTATTGCGTGCCGGAGCTTTTACCACGTAATTTACCTGCATATTCACGTTATTGCTGCCCCCAAATAACTGGTTCCACCAGGATTGGTTTTCTTTTGAAAAATGGGTTTTGGCACTTACTCCTGAAGAAGACTGGTTAAATTCCACATTTATCTCTTCTAACTTTTTTCGCACGGCTTCTGCGTCATTACCATTAGTTTCAATAAATACTTCTATCACCACCCGGTTTTCATCCCATGTTGAAATATCTATGTTGCCGTAACTATTGTCTATCATCAGGTTTGATGTTGCCGACACCTTAAATTCTTTCGAAATCTTTTTCTTTTCGGTATGCTTGCCCGTAAAATCGTTATGGCAAAATGCAAGGCCGGGGGCGATAATGGCCAGGATAAGCAGTTTATATAATGTTGTTTTCATGATTTTGATTTTTGATTGATTTAATCTCTTCAATTTGGGTTAAAACATTGTTTAGTAAATCTATGCGTTGCTGAAAATTGTTGATCATGGCATGGATTACCCTGTTGTCTTTTCCACTTTTTAAAAGATCTTTCTTAAGTTTTTCATATTCAGCATCCAGTTTTTCCATCTGTTTTAGCGCATCTTTTACGATGGCATCTGTTTCGGGGGAATTCACTTCCTGGATTTCCTTCAGCTCATTTTCAATTAGAGTGCTGTAAAATTCCTGGGTTTGTTTCATTTCCGGGGAAACACTTGCCAGATCTCCCGATTTTTTAAAACTGCCGGAATTAAAAATGTTTCCAGCCAGGAAAAGCACGAGGGCAAGGCTGGCCGCAATTCCTATAAAAGGAGCCCAAAGACCTCTTACTCCTGATTTTCTTTTAGCTGAAGAGTTGCCGGAATTTAGTTTCTCCAGAAACCGTTCCCGGTGTCCTTCTGCAGGTTCGGAGAAGTCAAAGTTCACATCTTCGAACAGCTCTTTTAAATTATTATTCTTCATCATTTGTCAATTTTTTGCGAAGGCTTTCTTTGGCCCGTGAAATGGTGGTTCTGCAATTAGCATAACTTATATCCATAATTTCACAAATTTCGTCGTAGTCGTAGCCTTCAATTAAATGAAGCGTAAGGCACATCCTGTAATTTTCTTTTAGTGAATTTAACTTCGCCAGCAGCAATTTTACCTTTTCGCTGGTATGTTCTTCATTTATAATGTAGCCGTCTGAATCATCAATTTCATTTTTAAGTTCATCATTATACGTTACTTCCTGATATTTCATTTTCCTGTTGTAGACATTTACGCATTTGTTTACCACAATCCTTTTTAACCAGGCTCCAAAAGTGGAATCGCCTTTAAAAGTGTCAATTTTGGTAAAGGCATTTAAAAAAGCCTCCTGCATAATATCTTCCGCTTCCGCCGAATGTTTTACAATCCGCAGGGCCGTATTGTACATAGCCTTATAATAGCGGTCGTAAATTTCCATTTGTGCACGTTGGTTTCCTTCGCGGCAACCGGCAACAAGATCATTAATATGTGTGATGGTTGGTGTCAAAAAAACTCCTGTTAGCTATTTATAAAGATAGCGCCGATTTCAAATTGTTACACTTTTGAGAAAATTTCTTTGCAGAAAAAGCGTGGCATAGGAATTGAATAAACCTAAAAGACTAATTGCCCCTTGTTCCAATCCCCCTGTTTTAAAGGGCTGGGGCAAAATAAACCTGAATAAAAATACAAACTGCGGTGACAGTTTGACCTAAAATAAATTATGGCTAAAACAAAATTTACTAATATTGACAGTTTGTCATTTCAAGGTATAGATGAAGATGCGGAACTTATACCTTTAATGACTCCTGAAGATGAAGAAGAAATAAACAGGGAAGATCTTCCTGAATCATTGCCAATTTTGCCTTTAAGGAACACTGTTTTATTTCCTGGAGTGGTAATTCCAATTACTGCAGGAAGGGATACTTCCATAAAATTGATTAATGAGGCCAATAATGGTAGTAAAATTATAGGTGTTGTTTCTCAGAAAGATGAAGAAGTTGAAAATCCTTCGGTTAAAGATATTAACCGGATTGGAGTGGTGGCAAGGATTTTAAGGGTGCTTAAGATGCCCGATGGCAATACCACGGTGATTATCCAGGGTAAGAAGCGTTTTAAAATTTCTGAAATAGTTAGTGAGGAGCCTTATCTAAAAGCGTCTATTGAAGAAGTGCCGGAAGCGCGTCCTGCCAAGGATAACGAAGAGTTTTCTGCAATTACTGAATCTATAAAGGAACTTGCGCTTCAGATCGTAAAAGGCAGTCCTAATATACCTTCAGAAGCTTCTTTTGCGATTAAGAATATCGAAAGTTCTTCTTTTCTGATCAACTTTGTGTCTTCCAACATGAACCTTTCTGTAGAGGAAAAACAGAAGTTGCTGGAGACAAACGATCTTAAGGAAAGGGCTCTGGCCACTTTGCGGTATATGAATGTGGAGTTCCAGAAACTGGAACTCAAAAACGATATTCAGAGCAAGGTGCAGAGCGATATGAGCCAGCAGCAGCGGGAGTATTTTCTTCATCAGCAAATGAAAACCATCCAGGAAGAATTGGGCGGTGTTTCCCATGAGGATGAAATTGAGGAAATGCGGTTGCGCGCGAAGGAGAAGAACTGGAATGAAGATGTGCAGACGCATTTTGAGAAGGAACTTTCAAAGATGCAGCGGATGAATCCGCAGGTGGCCGAATATTCCATCCAGAGAAATTATCTCGACCTTTACCTGGATTTGCCTTGGAATGAGTTCAGCGAAGATAAATTCGATTTAAAGAGGGCGAAAAAAATCCTGGATCGTGATCATTACGGGCTGGACGATGTAAAGCGCAGGATTATTGAATATCTGGCGGTGCTGAAACTGCGTAATGATATGAAATCCCCAATTTTGTGCCTTTATGGGCCTCCGGGAGTAGGTAAAACCTCTCTTGGAAAATCTATCGCCGAGGCCCTGGGAAGGGAATATGTACGCATTTCCCTTGGCGGCCTGCGGGATGAAGCCGAGATAAGAGGACACCGTAAGACATATATTGGTGCTATGCCAGGGAGAATTATTCAGAGTCTTAAAAAAGCGGGAACCAGTAACCCAGTTTTTGTTCTGGATGAAATTGATAAACTGAGTATAGGAAATGCCGGAGACCCTTCTTCAGCATTGCTTGAAGTGCTGGACCCGGAGCAGAACAGCGATTTTCATGATAATTTCCTGGAAATGGGCTTCGACCTTTCAAAAGTGATGTTTATTGCTACCAGCAATACCTTACAAACGATTCAGCCAGCCCTTCGGGACCGTATGGAAATTATTAATGTGACCGGTTATACCATAGAAGAGAAGGTGGAAATTGCCAAAAGGCACCTGCTTCCCAAGCAGCTGGAGGAGCATGGGATGACTAAAGAAGACATAAAAATTGGTAAAGCTGAGCTGGAAAAGATTGTGGAAGGTTATACCAGGGAATCGGGAGTTCGTGGCCTCGAAAAGCAGATTGCCAAAATGGTGCGATATGCTGCCAAGAGTATCGCGATGGAGGAAGATTATAATAAGAAAATTACCCCGGAAGATATTGTGGAAGTTCTGGGCAGCCCTAAACTGGAACGCGATAAATATGAAAATAATGAAGTGGCTGGAGTGGTAACAGGGCTTGCCTGGACACATGTTGGTGGTGATATCCTTTTTATTGAATCTATACTTTCTAAAGGCAAAGGAAACCTTAATATAACCGGAAACCTTGGGAAGGTAATGAAGGAATCGGCAACAATCGCCATGGAATATATCAAGGCCAATGCCGAGCAACTGGGAATTATCCCTTCAATTTTTGACCAGTATAATGTGCATATTCACGTGCCGGAAGGAGCAACCCCAAAAGATGGGCCCAGCGCGGGAATTACCATGCTTACTTCCCTGGTATCGCTGTTCACGCAAAAGAAGGTGAAGAAAAGCATTGCCATGACCGGGGAAATTACCCTGCGCGGGAAAGTACTCCCTGTTGGCGGGATTAAAGAAAAAATTCTGGCTGCGAAAAGAGCAAGAATTAAAGAGCTTATCCTGTGCAAAGAGAACGAGCGTGATGTAAAGGAAATTAAGGACGAATATTTAAAAGGCCTTAAATTCCATTATGTTAATGAGATGAGCGAAGTGATAGATATAGCTATTACCAGGCAAAAAGTAAAAAATGCGAAGAAGTTGTAAATGCTTTTTTTCAGATTAAATGAAAAAGAGGTTGTCCTGGAAAGGCAGCCTCTTTTTTTATACTTATGATATTGCGTATTCTATAGCATTTATTTTTTCAGACAAAATTCATATCAAGAATTATTTTGCAAACGGCTAATGTTCTTTCTGAAGGATTTTTTGAAGTTCTTCAATGGAAATTGGTTTTACCAGATAATTACTTATGTGATCATAGGATTTTGCCCGTTCCACATCCTGTGGGTCTATAGAGGAACTAACGATATAAATCAGAATTTCTTTCCTGGAGGGAATTTTAATGAATTCATCTAAAAACTGCCAGCCATCCATAACCGGCATATTTAGGTCCAGTAAAATAATATCAGGAACCTTAGCATTAGCCAAAATTATTGGCCTGAGTTTATTTATAGCTTCCTCCCCCTTATGAAAAACCATAAAGCTATTGCAAAAATTCCCCAACTGCATAATCTTCTTTGCTCCAAACACAAAAATAGGGTCATCATCTATGATACAGGTAATATCAATCTTTTTCATGCTTTAAGTATAATTTAAAAGTGGTTCCCTGGTTTACCTGGCTTTCTACTTTTATTTTACCACCAATGGCTTCAATCTGGTTTTTTGTGATGAAAAGTCCAATTCCCCTTGCTTCCTTGTGATGATGGAAGGTTTTGTACATCCCAAAAAGTTTGCTTCCGTGCTTTTTAAGGTCAATGCCCAATCCATTGTCTTCAATTTTAAGGACTGTAAATTTTTTTTCCCTTTTGGCGCTCAGTTTTATCCAACTTTCCCTTTCATCTGATCTGTACTTGATCCCGTTCGTAATAAAATTGAGCAGGATGCTTTCGAGGTATGCAGGAATACCTAAAATATCAAAATCCTCATTTACTTCATTAATTATCTTCAAATCAACTTCTCTCGCAAGGGCAGAAACATTTTTAAAAGTTTTTTCCACAGCCTCATTTAAATTAATGGGAACAAGATTTTCGTTGATTTTGGTATTCATCAAAACCACCTCGTTTAAATGGGCCACGGTTTCCTTCAGGTTGTCTGAAGCGGTCCCGAGCATTTTAATGATTTCATCCTCACTTGCTTCCGGATGGTCCTGCACATAGAGGTCCAGCAGCATTCCAAAATTACCGGAATGAGACCTAAGATTATGGGAGACGATATGGGCGAAATTTTTTAGCCGCTGATTTTGTTCTTGTGTAACATCCAGCAGGGATTTCATTTCTTTCTCTACCTTCTTAATTTTACTTATATCGGCAGCTGCCCCAAGATAGCCAATAATTTTATTGTTGCTTTTAATAGCTGTTATAGTAAGCTGCACGGGAAACCTGCTGCCATCTTTCCTTACAAAAGTCCATTCCCGGGTGTCATGTTTACCTTTTTTAGCATTTGCGGTTAGGATATTAAATCCAGATAAAGATTCGCCGGTAGTTGTTGTTTGCAATTCCTTCTTTCTTTGCTTCAATTCCCTTGGCAAATGCAGAAGCAGGGGAGTGGCTTTTCCTTCCAGCTCATTCCGGCAGTAGCCAAGCAGATTTTCAGCACCCTTATTAAAATTGGTAATAATTCCGCTGGTGTTTGTACTAATAAGGCTTACCTGTGTGCTTGCCTCCAGAACTCCCTGTAGCTGAGCCACAGCTTCCTTCAAACTTCTTTCTGCAATCTTTCTACCGGTAACATCTGTTATTTGGGAAATAAAATAAAGGGGCGAGCCATTTTTGTCCCGCACCAGGGAAACGGAAAGGATTATATAAACCAAATTTCCTTTTTTATGGAAGTATCGTTTTTCCATATGGTAATACATGCGCTCCCCGGCCACTAATTCCTCCAGTAATTTAAGGTCTGCGTCCAGATCTTCCGGATGTGTGATATCCTGAAAAGTAAGTTTCTTTAGCTCTTCTGCGGAATAGCCTATGATGTCACATAAACTTTTATTTACCTCCAGCCAGTTTCCTTCAGGATCCAATATTGCCATTCCAACAGCGGCATTTTCGAAGTTGCCACGAAAGGCTTCTTCACTAATTCTAAGCTGGTCTTCTGTATGTTTTCGGGAAGTGATATCATGCATAGCGATTACTGCACCCAGTATTTCACCCTCATTATCTGTTATCTGTGAACCATTTACATTTACAATTTTGGAATGGCCACTGTGCTGTTTGATAAGGATTTCCTCGTTCTCTACTTTTCCTTTTTGCATTACTTTCAAAAGAGGAATTTCATCTTTTTCAAGCTTCCTGCTACCGTCCGCGGTATAAAGTCCGTAGTAGTTGGCATATTCTGAAGGCTCAATATTCTTAAGAGGAATACCATGCCACTCTCTTGTAGCCCTGTTGAACAGGGTTAGTTTCCCATTTTTATCACAGGAGACAATACCTACATCTATACTATCCAAAATCGTTTCAAGTAATACCTGTCTCTCGTGATTTTCCTTTTCAATATCTTTAAGCCTGGTAATATCTTCGGTGTGCATCAACAAACCGCCGATTTCTCCGGAATCATTATGCCATGGCCTTACCTCCCAGCTTAACCAGTGTTTGGTACCTGCTTCGGAAACAAAGGAATCTTCATCGCTTCTAATCACCGAGCCATTAAGGCATTCCTGGTGAACTTTTTTCCAGGCTTCACTGATATTTGGAAAAATATCATAATGATTTTTTCCAATAACTTCCCGCTCCTGAATATTATAATCTTTCAGCCATCTTTGCGAAGCGGCAATATAATTCATGTTTTTGTCAAACATGGCAATAGCGCTTGGCGCCTGTTCTATAAATAACCTGTTTCTTTCATACTCCTTCTTTCTTAAGGTTATTTCTTCATGAAAACCGGTCATCCATTCTGGTTTGCCATCAGCAGTCCAGCTCACTACTTTCCCCTTGTCCAGCACCCAAATCCATTCCCCTGCCTTATTTCGCATACGGGCTTCACTTTCGTAAATTTCAGTTTTACCGGCAAAGTGGTCCCGGAACAGATCTTCACATTTTTTCGCATCTTCGGGATGAGCAAACCTCTTCCAGGTATCTGGCGAGGTAGGGCGGATTTCTTCCAAAGTATAGCCCAGTATACTGGCCCATTTTTCACTAAAAATGGTTTCACCGGTTTGGACGTTCCATTCCCAGGTGCCAATGTTAGTGCCTTCAATAACATGTTCATAGCGCTTTAAGGTTTGGATTAATGGCAGCTCTGGCTTTTTAAATTTTGTAACATCTATAAAACCACCCAGGATCCAGTTTTTTTCTGAATTTTCCTTCTGAATCCATAAAAAATTCGCCTGAAACCAAATAGTATATCCTGTGCGATGTTGGAATCGTATTAATTCTTCAAAAGGTTTTGTTGAATGCTGGAAATGGTTTTGAAGTTTTTTATGATCTTCAGGAAAAATGATATCCTTCCAGTTCTGGGGAGTAGGTTCATGTTCTGCAAACCCAAGACCGGAAGCTAATTTAGGGTTTATCCAGAAATTTTTAGGGTCACTTGGGTTCACTAAAAGCATTCCATCTTTTGCTTCATTTTGTGAAAAATCAAAGATGGAAGCATCACTGCGGATTAATTCAAATAGTTCGCTTTTCAAGGCAGATTTTTCCTGCCGTGGCTTAGTAGGTATAGACATTAGATTGGGGAAATCTTATTCCGGGTAAAAATAGCAAAACTTATGGAGAGCGCAAGCCTTTGAGATTTTATAGGCATGCCTGTGGAATTCAGCAGAAAAAAATCTTACTTTTGTTTTCGGATACTTCATTTTTAAAGAAAATATGAGTCAGAAAATCTTATTGAATTCAAAAGAAATAGACATCATATTACATCGTTTAGCCTGCCAGCTTGTAGAAAATCATACAAATTTTAAAGAAACCGTGCTTGTGGGGATCCAACCACGCGGAATTTTTCTTGCGGCCAGAATTGAGCAAATTTTAAAGGAAGAATATTCCATCCGGGATATAAAATCGGGCCAGTTAGACATCACTTTTTACCGGGACGATTTTAGAAGAAGTGATAAGCCTCTTGAAGCTAATAAAACGCGGATTGAATTTGTGGTGGAAGACAAGCGGGTGGTATTTATTGATGATGTGCTTTACACCGGGAGAAGTATTAGAAGTGCCTTAACTGCCATACAATCTTTTGGAAGGCCCAGGGAAATTGAGCTGCTAACGCTTATTGACAGGAGGTTTAGCAGGCATTTGCCTATCCAGCCAGATTATAACGGGAGGCAGGTTGATGCTATAAATGAAGAAAAAGTAAAGGTGAACTGGAAGGAAAATGAAGGAGAAGACGTGGTTTACCTGATTTCAAAATAAATAAAAATGAGCAGCGAATTAAGTGTGGATCACCTGTTGGGGATAAAATATCTCAATAAGGACGATATTGATCTTATTTTTAAAACTGCCGATCATTTTAAGGAAGTGATCAACCGGCCTATTAAAAAGGTTCCTTCACTCCGGGATATAACTATTGCCAATCTTTTTTTTGAAAACAGCACGCGAACCCGGCTGTCTTTTGAACTCGCGGAAAAGCGGCTGAGCGCAGATGTGATCAACTTCTCAGCAGCGTCTTCTTCAGTAAAAAAGGGGGAAACGCTTATAGATACTGTGAATAATATCCTGTCTATGAAAGTAGATATGGTGGTTATGCGGCATCCAAACCCCGGTGCGGGAATTTTTCTTTCCAAACACGTAAATGCAAAAATTATTAATGCGGGGGATGGCGCACATGAGCATCCTACACAGGCTTTGCTGGATTCTTATTCCATAAGGGAGAAACTGGGGGCGGTAAAAGGAAAAAGAGTGGTTATTGTTGGAGATATTCTTCATAGCAGGGTGGCGCTTTCCAATATTTTCGCTTTGCGGCTGCAGGGTGCCGAGGTAAAAGTTTGCGGCCCTAAAACCTTAATCCCAAAACATATAGAATCTCTGGGTGTGGAAGTTGAAACAAATCTCCAGAAGGCATTGCAATGGTGCGATGTTGCCAATATGTTAAGGGTACAAAATGAGCGGATGGACATTAGTTATTTTCCCAGTACAAGGGAATATATCCAGCAGTTTGGCCTGAACAAAAAAATGCTTGATAGACTGGAGAAGAAGATTGTGGTAATGCACCCAGGGCCAATTAACAGGGGAGTGGAAATTACCAGTGATGTGGCAGATAGTGACCAGGCAATTATCCTGGACCAGGTCCAGAACGGAGTGGCCGTGAGAATGGCAGTTATCTATCTTTTGGCGTCTAAAATAAAACAGTAAACTCTAAATCTTTTGCTTCTTCTTTGTTAACTTTAATGTAGAAAAAGAAAAATTATGAAAACTACAGATAAAGCTAATTATATACTTATTGAAAATAACAAGGACCCTCTTACAGAATTTGCGTCTGAACTTACCAGGCAGCATGCAAATTTTGAACATGCAAATATCATTGTAGACCTAAAGGAGTACGAGCACCTGGAGCTGGAGGATTTACTGGGGTTTCTGGAATTATCCAATACCCACAGGGAGCATAAAAAATCCTTTGTTATTGTAAATAATGCTTTAAATGCAGATAAAATTCCCGAAGACCTTATTATAGCCCCTACTTTGCAGGAAGCGGAAGATATTATACAAATGGAAGAGATAGAACGCGATCTCGGATTTTGATGTTTTTATCCTGCGTTAAATACTTTTTCTATACATGAAGCTTACAATACTGGGCTGCTATGCGGCCACTCCAAGATCCTTTACAAATCCCACTTCCCAGGTCCTGGAAATAAATAATCATATTTTTCTTATTGATTGTGCGGAGGGGACACAGGTTGAGTTAAGGAGGAATAAGATTAAATTTTCCAAAATTCAGCATATATTTATTTCACACCTTCATGGCGACCATTGTTTTGGGCTTGTTGGTCTTATTTCTACTTTCCGGCTGCTTAACCGGGAAACCGAGCTGCATGTATATGGCCCAAAAGGAATAAAGGAGATTATAACCCTGCAATTAAAACTGTCTAATTCCTGGACCAATTATGATCTTTATTTTCATGAACTGGAGAGCAAATCTCCCGAATTGCTATATGAAGATGATAAAGTTTCTGTGGAAACCATTCCTCTTAACCATCGCATTTATACCAATGGGTTTCTTTTTAAGGAAAAGCCGGGAGATCGAAAGCTGCTCATAAATAAAGCAGTGGAATATAAGATCGACGTAAGCTTGTACAAGAGCTTAAAAAAAGGCAAAGATGTAAAGTCTGAAACGGGGACTTTAATTCCGAATGAACTGGTTACTGCAGATCCCCCTGCTCCTAAAAGTTATGCGTACTGCAGCGATACAATGTACAGTCCTGGTATCGTTACTCAAATAAGTAATACCACTGTGCTTTACCATGAGTCTACATTTTTAGAGGATAAAAAAGAACTTGCGGCACCTACCAAACATTCCACCGCAAAACAGGCTGCAGCTATTGCCAGGGAGGCAGGAGTAAAGAAATTGATTTTAGGCCATTACTCCACACGGTATTCCAATATCAATCTTTTTAGGGAAGAAGCACGGGAAATATTTCCTGATACTGAACTTGCTGATGACGGTAAGATCTTTTCTTTTAGCTTTAAAAGTAAGTAAAACCTTACAATTAATGATCTAGCTTATTCTTTCATTTTCTTTATATGTAGGATTCAGATTACAAAATATGTTAAAAAACAAGAAAATTCGATGAAATGCACAGACGTATTGTGTCATTTGTCGATTAAAAGTGTACTTTAACTATCCCAAATCTTAATAACCTACTTATGTTAAACTACTACAAGCAGTTGTTGGTACTGTTTTTTATTACCACAACATTAGCATCCTGCAGCAAAGAGAATATTAATGAAGAAGTAAAAGTGTACGATCAGGTAGCTGAAACAAAAGCTTCTTACAGTTATACCGAAGTAGAACTGCAAATTCTGGATGACATTAATGAGTACCGTGCAGAACTTGGTCTATCGCAGCTGCAACCTATTGCAGAAGCTTCCATCCAGGCCGAAGATCATACAGATTATATGATTGCCAAGGGGGAAGTGAGCCATGATAATTTCTCTAACCGTTACAGCGAATTAGTGGTTGAGACCGGAGCTAAAGAGGTGAGCGAAAATGTTGCTTATGGATACAGGACAGCAGATGCAGTGGTAAAAGCATGGATAAAAAGCGAAGCTCATCAAAAAAATATTGTAGGAAATTACACCAACTTCGGCATTTCAGTAAAAGAAGATAGTGAAGGAAAATACTACTTCACGAATATTTTTCTTGCTAAATAAAAAGTTTCTAAAGTTTCCTTTTAAAGTTTGAGACGGTTCGGTATATTATTCCGGGCCGTTTTTTGTTATAGTAAGAATAAGTTTTGTTGAATACATAACCATTTGCCAAATTGATTTTTGAAATAAAAAGCTTAGCAAATTCCACGAGCGTAAATCAGGGATCTATTCCTGCAGGTTTAGAATATATTCAACTGGTTTGTTGGTAATAAGAAGTAAATTTCTTTCTTTTTAAAAAAGTGGTTAATGGATTCAGATTTAAAGGTATAATGAAAAAGAAGGACTTCTACGATTCTGGCAAAAATAAGATGACTGGGCTTAGCCTGGCAATCATCTTTTTTATCCTGATCCTTCTAAAAATCTTCCTCAACTAATATTTCAGCAAATAAAAAAGGCCCGGAATTGCTTCCGGACCCCAATCAAGATAGATTGATCAGTTATCTTTAATTTTCCATACGCACCACTTCAAAAAGCGCACGCCGGTTAAGCTGATGCTGCTCTCTCGTACAACGGTCACATTCAATAGCAGGTTGGTTTTCCCCGTAGCCTTTATAAGATTCTATACGGTCTTCATTTATGCCATGAGCAATAAGATAATCATAGGTGGATTTTGCACGTCTTTCTGCTAAAATATCGTTATAAGCGTTTGTGCCCCTCTTATCAGTATGCGCGCCTATGGCAATTACCATTTCAGGATAATCTTCGGTCATAAGCTTTACCAGCTTATCGAGTTCCCGGGCGGCATCCGGCCTGATGTTATACTTATCAAAGTCAAAGTAGATCGTGTCGATTTCAGCTAAATATTCAGGATCCTTTACGGGTTGTAGTTGAATATTATAAACGAGAGTATCCTTTTCGTCTGAATTCCTCGTATCCACGGTGCCGGTAAAAGTCTGGTATTTAATTTCCTTGGCCTCTATCGGAAATTGGGAATCCCGGGCTATGGCTGTGCTAAATTCGCCATCTTCGTTGGTTTCGAGAAATGCCAGTTGTGTATTTTCATTATCCATTAACCTTACCGTGGCGCTGGCAATGGGTTTATCATTCACGGCATCTGTTACAGTACCCTTCAGAATAAGTGGATTGAGCTGATTAAAACTATATATGTCATCACTGTTCGCATCACGGTTGGAGGAAATATAGCCTTTGTTGGAATCACTAATTTTAAAGAATGCAAAATCATCGAGATTACTGTTCACAGGTTCCCCAAGATTTTCTGGTTCGGCATTTTCATCTTTTAGATCTATTCTGAAGATATCCATTAAACCTAAACCGCCATGGCCGGTGGAGGAGAAGTAAAGCGTACTGTCTTTATCAATAAAAGCAAAAGCTTCTTCCCGCGGTGTGTTGATTTTCTCTCCCAGGTTCTGCGGAAGGCCATAAGTTCCATCTGCATTTATGCTGACTTTATAAAGGTCGCTTCCGCCAATCCCGCCGGGCATATCTGAAGTAAAGTAAAGAGTTTTTCCATCAGGGGAAAGGGCAGGGTGACCTACGGAATAAGATTTGTCGTTAAAAGGCAATTCTTCAACATCTGTCCAAACGTTACCAGTTAAAGTGGCTTTGTAAATCTTTAAATTATTGGTAGCTTTTTTATCCCGTTTGCCTTCCTTATTTCCCAGATAATTGTTCCTGTTGAAATATGCTGTTTTCCCATCTGGAGAGATCACCAAAGGCCCGTCATGTAATTTGGTATTTATTTCTCCCGAAACCGGCGAAATTGCCATACTCGCCGTGTCCAGCTGATAAACATCCAGAAATGGTTCCCCGTTCCAGGAGTATATTCTGTCTTTTTCTGCCACACCCTCCGCTCTTGCCGAAACAAAATATATAATTCCATCCTTTTCAAAAGCACCAAAATCGCTGAGGTCTGAATTGAATTCTGCTTTTTTCAGCTTATAAGTAGTCCTGGGTTCATATTCATCTTTTTCCAGGGCTTCTTCAGCACTTACCGAATTTGCTCCGGTCTCCAGGTATTTCTTTAACCAGTCCCGGGATTCCTGGTATCTTTTTGTTCCTCTTAAAGCCTGGGCATATTTATAATAATATTCCGAAGAAATGCCGCTGCTGTCTATCACATCACCATAGTAAAAAACGGCATTTTCAGGACTCCTTAGTTTCATATAGGCGTCGCCAAGTTTCAGGCTGTTTTCCTTGAAGTTATAATTGTTGGCGATAAGTTCTTTGTAAACATCTGTCGCTTCAAGATAAGCGAGATTATTGAAAAGTTTATCTGCTCTTTTCTGTTTTCCGTATTGGGCGTGTCCCGAAAAAGAACAGATCAATAGCAGAAGTATGAGATAGTGGTATTTTTTCATCATAAACCTGGTTTATATTAGAAAAATCTAGGTGATTTGTATCGTGTATTGCGGAACCTGAATTCATAAATTAAAAGCACTTCATGGGAGCCGGAAGTGTACGGCTGAATATCGGATACTGAATATTCATAAGCGTAACCCGCCCTGAAACCATTAAATATCTCTACATCCAGGAAAGCGCCAATAGCATCATCTATCCTATAGTTAGCACCCAAATAGAACTTTTCATTAAATATCGCGGTAGCCGAAAGATCTACGGAAAGTGGTGCGCCTTTAGTCATTTTAGCCAAAGCAGTAGGCCGGAGTTTCATATTATCGCTAATATCAAAAACATATCCCCCGGTAAGGTAATAATGCACCTGCTCCAGCGCTCTGAATTCTTCCAGCCGGTTATTATCTTTAGTGATGAGTTTTGGAGCAGAAAGGCCTACATACCAATCCTGGGCAGAAAGATAAAATCCTACGCCAAAATTTGGGGTCCAGCGGTTAAAATTGTCCCGGAAAAAAGGATCTTCTCCTCCGGTGGGATCATCCAGCCCATAATAATAAGCCCCGGCTTTTAAACCCATTCTAAGGGAAACTGCCTGACTAAGATCCACCCTGTAGGAGAAATCCCCATAGACATAGGTAGTGTTTTCATCCCCAATTTTATCATTGAGTACAGAAAGCCCTAATCCGATTTTATCATTTTCCAGGGGAGAATTTACAGATAAGGTTTGTGTTACCGGAGCGCCCTCTACGCCAACCCATTGATTCCGGTTAAGCAGCGCTATGGAAAATCCGTCCCTGCTCCCTGCGTATGCTGGGTTAATGGAAATGGTGTTGTACATATACTGCGTGAATTGAGGGAGCTGCTGCGAAAAAGTAGGTGAAGCAGCAAGCACGATTAATATGATTAGATAAACTTTTTTCATGGTTCCCTTTTTTATTTTGTTCCTAAATAGATGTAACCTTGAATGGGTTCAAATTCGCTATTCCTTATTTCAAGGATATAGAAATATGTACCCGCGGGTAGTTGATTGGAGCTGGTGAATGAGTTGGTGGCAAAACCATCCCAGTTATTTTGATAATCTTTTGCTTCATAAACTTTGGCGCCCCAGCGGTTGAAAATTTTCACATCATATACAAAGCCGCACTCGTTGGCAAAATCAATAGAGAACGTGTCATTGATTCCATCATTATTAGGAGTTACCGCTTTGGTAATGCTGTTTCTAACATCTCCAATGCTACAAGGTAACACCACGCAATCGTCATTTATTGAAACCGTTACTTCTGTAGTAGAAGAACAGTCGCCTTCAGTTTGATATTCGAATGTATAGGAACCTACCTGCAGTTGTGCCGGATCAATAATTCCCTGATCCAGGGCACCGGTATTTTCGGTATCTATCCATGTACCTGAAGGATCATAATCTCCCAGTAGCAGTTCAAAAAGATCAAACATAGAGTCCTCTATACAAAGGTCTACCGTGGTGGTTTCAATAACGGCAGCTACTGGTTCAGCAATGTTCACTGTAGTTGCTTCGGAAATTTGCCCGAATTCATCTCTTGCAGTTACATTGTAAGTTCCAGGTGCCACTTCGTTAAAAGTTCCGCTGGTCTGATAATTTTCACCATCGATACTATAGGTAAGACCTTCCACAACATCAACAAGAATAATTCCTGGTTCTGCACAGGTGGCTTCAATAGTAGTAACAATCGGTGCTTCCGGAGCAGGAGGAGTAGTGTCGGGTTCCTCTTCCACAGTCACGGTAAAGCTACACTGGGCAGTATTTCCGGAACCGTCAGTAGCGGTATAAGTGATTATGGTTGTACCAGCCGGGAACTGCGAACCTGAAGCAGGACCAGCAGTCTGTTCCACAGTAACCGAACAGTTATCAGTTGCGGTAGCATCTTCAAAATCTACCACAGCAAAGGATTCGTTTTCTTCAGTAGAAACTATAATGTTATTCTGACAAACAATCACCGGATCCTCATTGTCTTCCACAGTTACGCTGAAAGTAGTGGTAGCGGTATTACCTGCATTATCGGTAGCGGTATAAGTTACGGTAGTTCTTCCTGTTGGAAACTCTTCGCCGGAAGCTAAACCTTCGGTAAGTTCGATGCTTTCAATTCCACAATTATCGGTAGCCGATGGTGTTTCGTAAGAAACAATTGCACCACAAGAATTTTCATCTGTGGAAACTACAATATCATCCATTTCTTCAATTACCGGTGCCTGGTCATCGGTGATGGTGACGCTAAAGCTGCACACAGCAGTATTTCCGGCTTCATCGGTAACAGTGAATTCCACTGTTGTTACGCCTACAGGGAATATTTCTCCTGAAGCAGGGCCAGCAGTTTGTTCCACGGAAACAGTTCCGCCGTTGTCCACAGCTTGCGGAGTTTGGAATGTAACCACGGCACCACAAATATCCGCATCTGCGCTTTGTTCAATATCAGAAGGGCAAGTCAGCTCAGGAGCTTCCTCATCTTCGACAGTCACGGTAAAGCTACACTGGGCAGTGTTACCAGCACCATCAGTAGCGGTGTAAGTAATTGTAGTTGTACCAACCGGGAACTGCGAACCTGAAGCAGGGCCAGCAGTTTGTTCCACAGTTACTTCACAGTTATCGGTAGCGGTAGCATCTTCAAAGTCAACCACAGCAAAGGATTCGTTTTCTTCAGTAGAAACGGTGATATTATCCTGACAAACAATTACCGGCGCTTCGTTGTCTTCCACGGTTACAGTGAAAGTAGTGGTGGCGGTATTGCCATTATTATCGGTAGCGGTATAAGTTACCGTAGTTGTTCCTGTTGGAAATTCTGAACCAGGAGCCAAACCTTCAGTAAGTTCGATGCTTTCAATTCCACAATTATCGGTAGCCGATGGTGCTTCGTAATTCACAATTGCACCACAGTTGTCAGCATCAGTATCAACTACAATATCATCCATTTCTTCAATTTCCGGCGCCTGGTCATCGGTGATGGTTACGGTAAAGCTGCACACGGCAGTATTTCCGGCTTCATCGGTAACAGTGAATTCCACTGTTGTTACGCCTACAGGGAATATTTCTCCTGAAGCAGGGCCAGCAGTTTGTTCTACGGAAACAGTTCCGCCATTATCTACAGCTGAAGGCATTTCAAATTCAACAACGGCACCACAAATATCCGCATCTGCGCTTTGTTCAATATCAGAAGGACAAGTTAATTCAGGAACTTCCTCGTCTTCGACAGTCACGGTAAAGCTACACTGGGCAGTATTGCCGGAACCATCAGTTGCGGTATAAGTGATTGTGGTTGTACCAACCGGGAACTGCGAACCAGAAGCAGGGCCGGCGGTTTGTTCCACAGTAACAGAACAATTATCAGTTGCAGTAGCATCTTCGAAATCAACTATTGCATAAGATTCGTTTTCTTCAGTAGAAACGGTGATATTATCCTGACAAACAATTACCGGATCCTCGTTGTCTTCCACAGTTACAGTAAAAGTAGTGGTGGCAGTATTACCTGCATTATCGGTAGCGGTATAAGTCACCGTAGTTGTTCCTGTTGGGAATTCTTCCCCGGAAGCTAAACCTTCGGTAAGTTCGATGCTGTCAATTCCACAATTATCAGTAGCCGATGGTGATTCATAATTTACAATTGCACCACAAGAATTTTCATCTGTGGAAACAATGATATTTTCCATTTTTTCAATTACCGGTGCCTGATCATCGGTGATGGTTACGCTAAAGCTGCATACGGCAGTGTTTCCGGCCTCATCTGTCACGGTAAATGTTACAGTAGTAACTCCCACAGGAAATACTTCTCCTGAAGCAGGACCAGCAGTTTGTTCTACGGAAACACTTCCGCCGTTGTCCACAGCTTCGGGTGTTTCAAAGGTAACCACGGCACCACAAATATCGGCATCTGCATTTTCAGCAATATCAGAAGGACAAGTTAGTTCAGGAGCTTCCTCATCTTCGACAGTCACAGTAAAACTACATTCCGCAGTATTTCCGGAACCGTCAGTTGCGGTGTAGGTAATTGTTGTTGTACCAACCGGGAACTGCGAACCTGAAGCAGGACCAGCGGTTTGTTCCACAGTAACCGAACAGTTATCGGTTGCAGTAGCATCTTCAAAGTCAACTATTGCATAAGATTCATTTTCTTCAGTAGAGACAATGATATTATCCTGACAAGCAATCACAGGATCCTCATTGTCTTCCACAGTTACGCTGAAAGTAGTAGTGGCGGTATTACCATTATTATCGGTAGCAGTATAAGTCACCGTTGTTGTTCCTGTCGGAAATTCTTCCCCGGAAGCCAAACCTTCGGTAAGGGTTACGTTTTCAATTTCACAATTATCGGTAGCCGATGGTGATTCATAATTTACAATTGCACCACAAGAATTTTCATCTGTGGGAACAACAATGTTATCCATTTCTTCAATTACCGGTGCCTGGTCATCAGTGATAGTTACGGTAAAGCTGCACACAGCAGTGTTTCCGGCTTCATCGGTCACGGTAAATGTTACAGTAGTAACTCCCACCGGGAATACTTCTCCTGAAGCAGGGCCAGCAGTTTGTTCTACGGAAACACTTCCGCCGTTGTCCACGGCTGAAGGCGTTTCAAATTCCACCACAGCGCCACAGATATCCGCATCTGCGCTTTGAGAAATATCAGAAGGGCAAGTCAGCTCAGGAGCTTCCTCATCTTCGACAGTCACAGTAAAGCTACATTCTGCGGTATTCCCAGCACCATCAGTTGCGGTGTAAGTAATTGTGGTTGTACCAACCGGGAACTGCGAACCAGAAGCAGGGCCGGCGGTTTGTTCCACAGTAACAGAACAATTATCAGTTGCAGTAGCGTCTTCAAAGTCAACTATTGCATAAGATTCATTTTCTTCAGTAGAAACAATGATATTATCCTGACAAACAATCACCGGATCCTCATTGTCTTCCACGGTCACAGTGAAAGAAGTAGTTGCATTATTTCCTGAATTATCGGTAGCGGTATAAGTTATCGTAGTTGTTCCTGTTGGAAATTCTTCCCCGGAAGCCAAACCTTCGGTAAGTTCGATGCTGTCAATTTCACAATTATCGGTAGCCGATGGTGTTTCGTAAGAAACGATTGCACCACAAATATTTTCATCTGTGGAAACTAGAATATCATCCATTTCTTCAATTACCGGCGCCTGGTCATCGGTGATGGTGACGCTAAAGCTGCACACGGCAGTGTTTCCTGCTTCATCAGTTACAGTGAAAGTCACAGTAGTAGTTCCCACAGGGAATACTTCTCCTGAAGCAGGCCCTTCGGTTTGTTCTACGGAAACATTTCCGCCGTTGTCTATAGCTTGCGGTGTTTCAAAGGTAACCACGGCACCACAAATATCGGCATCTGCATTTTCAGCAATATCAGAAGGACAGGTGAGCTCTGGAGCTTCCTCGTCTTCCACAGTTATGGTAAAGCTACATTCTGCGGTATTCCCAGCACCATCAGTAGCGGTGTAAGTTATTGTTGTTGTTCCAACCGGGAACTGCGAACCTGAAGCAGGCCCGGCGGTTTGTTCCACAGTAACCGAACAGTTATCATTCGCGGTAGCGTCTTCAAAATCTACTACAGCATAAGATTGTCCTTCTTCAGTGGAAACAATGATATTATCCTGACAAACAATCACCGGATCCTCATTGTCTTCCACAGTAACAGTGAAAGTAGTGGTGGCGGTATTACCATTATTATCGGTAGCGGTATAAGTTACCGTTGTGGTTCCTGTTGGAAACTCTTCCCCGGAAGCCAAACCTTCGGTAAGTTCGATGCTGTCAATTCCACAATTATCGGTAGCCGATGGTGTTTCGTAAGAAACGATTGCACCACAAATATTTTCATCAGTATCAACAACAATATCATCCATTTCTTCAATTACCGGCGCCTGGTCATCGGTGATGGTTACGGTAAAGCTGCACACGGCAGTGTTCCCAGCCTCATCAGTCACGGTAAATGTTACAGTAGTAACTCCCACAGGAAATACTTCTCCTGAAACAGGACCAGCAATTTGTTCTACGGAAACATTTCCGCCGTTGTCTATAGCTTGCGGTGTTTCAAAGGTAACCACGGCACCACAAATATCGGCATCTGCATTTTCAGCAATATCAGAAGGACAGGTGAGCTCAGGAGCTTCCTCGTCTTCAACAGTCACGGTAAAGCTACACTGGGCAGTATTTCCGGAACCGTCAGTTGCGGTGTAAGTGATTGTTGTTGTGCCAACCGGGAACTGCGAACCTGAAGCAGGGCCAGCAGTTTGTTCCACAGTAACCGAACAGTTATCAGTTGCAGTAGCATCTTCAAAGTCAACCACAGCAAAGGATTCATTTTCTTCAGTAGAAACAATAATGTTATCCTGACAAGCAATCACAGGATCCTCATTGTCTTCCACAGTTACAGTGAAAGTAGTGGTGGCTGTATTACCATTATTATCGGTAGCGGTATAAGTTACCGTAGTGGTTCCTGTCGGAAACTCTTCCCCGGAAGCCAAACCTTCGGTAAGGGTTACGCTTTCAATTTCACAATTATCGGTAGCCGATGGTGTTTCGTAAGAAACGGTTGCACCACAAATATTTTCATCTGTGGAAACAATGATATCATCCATTTCTTCAATTTCCGGCGCCTGAGTGTCTATCACATTCACGGTTTGAGTGCATGTCGCGAAATTTCCGGCAGCATCAGTAACCGTCCATGTTACGATGGTTTGACCTTTTTCAAAAACTTCAGGAGCATCATTCGTAACAATTAATTCTGCTTCAGCAGTACAATTGTCTGTTGCAGTTGGGAGCCCAAGATCGATATTTGAAGCCTCACAACTACCATTATCTGCAGCTATTTCAACCATATCAGGAGCACATGTAATAATGGTTGGATCGATATTGTCATCTTCAGAAGGAATAGTAATATTCACAACCTCCTGACAATCTCCATCTCCATTGCTGACGGTTAACTGATATGTTCCTGAAGGAAGGGCAGCAAAAATTCCATTGCTGTGGGTAAACTCTTCTTCGGAATTTGCCAAAGTATAAGTCAATCCATTTTCAATTGCAATCTGTAGTTCTCCGTTGCTTTTTCCGCAAAGTGTACTGCTGATAGAAATAATTTCAGGTTGTGCAGGAGTTTCAGGTTGAGATTCGATAGTTACCGAAGTAGCTTCAGAAACACATCCATCTTCATTTTTGGCAGTTATTGTATATGTTCCTGCGATAAGTCCGCTGAAAGTTGCATTACTTTGGAAGTTATTTCCGTCGATGCTATAAGTAAAACCTTCAACAGTGTTTATGCTGAAAGATCCTGTAGCAACTGCACAAGTTGGCTGGGTAATTTCAGCAACCACAGGAGCGGCAGGAGTTTCTGGCTGCGCTTCAATCGTAACTGAAGTCGCTTCAGAAGTACATCCATCTTCATTTTTGGCAATTACGGAATATGTTCCGCCGATAAGTCCGCTGAAAGTTGCATTACTTTGGAAGTTATTTCCATCAATACTATAAGTAAAACCTTCAACAGTGTTTATGCTAAAAGCTCCGGTTGCAAGTTCACAAGTTGGCTGAACAATTTCACCTACGACAGGCGCGGCAGGAGTTTCCGGTTGTGCTTCAATGGTGATTGCAGTCGCTTCAGAAATACATCCGTCTACATTTTTGGCAATTATGGAATATGTTCCGGCAGCAAGTCCGCTAAAAGTTCCATTGCTCTGGAAATTGTTCCCGTCGATACTGTAAGTAAATCCTTCCGCAGTGTTTAGAGTGAAAGAACCGGTTGCAAGAGCACAAGTTGGCTGAACAGTTTCAGCGACAACAGGCGCGGCAGGAGTTTCCGGCTGACTTTCGATTGTAACTGAAGTAGCTTCAGAAATACACCCGTCTTCGTTTTTGGCAATTACGGAATATGTTCCTGCAGCAAGTCCGCTAAAAGTCCCATTGCTTTGGAAGTTATTTCCGTCGATGCTATAAGTAAAACCTTCCGTAGTGTTTAGAGTGAAAGCTCCGGTTGCAACATCACAGGTTGGCTGAGTGGTTTCAGCAACAACAGGAGCGGCAGGAGTTTCTGGCTGCGCTTCAATCGTAACTGAAGTGGCTTCAGAAATACATCCATCTTCATTTTTGGCAGTTATTGTATATGTTCCGGCAGCAAGTCCGCTGAAAGTTCCATTGCTTTGGAAATTTTGACCATCAATACTATAAGTAAAACCTTCAACAGTGTTTACAGTGAAAGCTCCGGTTGCAAGATCACAGGTCGGCTGAACAGTTTCAGCGACAACAGGCGCAGCAGGAGTTTCAGGCTGGTTTTCGATAGTTACCGAAGTCGCTTCGGAAATACATCCGTCTTCGTTTTTGGCAATTACGGAATATGTTCCTGCAGCAAGTCCGCTAAAAGTTCCATTGCTTTGGAAATTATTTCCGTCGATGCTATAAGTAAAACCTTCTGTAGTGTTTAGAGTGAAAGCTCCGGTTGCAAGATCACAGGTCGGCTGAACAGTTTCAGCGACAACAGGCGCGGCAGGAGTTTCAGGTTGAGATTCGATAGTTACTGAAGTCGCTTCAGAAGTACATCCATCTTCATTTTTGGCAATTACAGAATATGTTCCGGCAGCAAATCCGCTGAAAGTTCCATTGCTTTGGAAATTATTTCCATCAATACTATAAGTAAATCCTTCAACAGTGTTTATGCTAAAAGCTCCGGTTGCAATATCACAGGTCGGCTGAGTAACTTCAGCAATCACAGGCGCAGCAGGAGTTTCGGGTTGTGCTTCAATGGTAACAACAGTAGTTTCAGAAATACATCCATCTTCATTTTTGGCAATTACGGAATAAGTTCCGGCGGCTAGCCCGCTGAAAGTTGCATTGCTTTGGAAATTGTTCCCGTCGATGCTGTAGGTAGAGCCTTCCGCAGTGTTTATGCTAAAAGAACCGGTTGCAAGATTACAGGTTGGCTGAATGATTTCAGCTACCACAGGCGCGGCCGGAGTTTCAGGCTGTGCTTCAATCGTAACTGAAGTGGCTTCAGAAATACATCCATCCTCATTTTTTGCAATTACGGAATAAGTTCCGGCGGCTAGTCCGCTAAAGTTTCCAGCCAACTGGAAATTGTTCCCGTCAATGCTGTAGGACAATCCTTCCGCAGTATTGATGCTGAAAGATCCGGTAGCAACAGTACATGTTGGCTGGGTAATTTCAGCAACCACAGGAGCGGCAGGAGTTTCCGGTTGTGCTTCAATGGTAACAACAGTAGTTTCAGAAATACATCCATCTTCATTTTTGGCAATTACAGTATATGTTCCGGCAGTAAGTCCATTGAAAGTTCCGTTTGCCTGAAAGCTATTTCCATCGATGCTGTAAGTGAATCCAGCAACAGCATTTAAACTTAAAGAACCAGTTGCCACAGCACAGGTTGGCTGAGTAATTTCAGCAACTACTGGTGCAGCAGGAGTTTCTGGTTGAGATTCGATAGTGACAGAAATCGCTTCAGAAACACATCCATCTTCATTTTTGGCAATTACAGTGTAGGTTCCTGCAGCAAGTCCGCTGAAAGTTCCATTGCTTTGGAAACTATTTCCGTCGATGCTATAGGTAAAACCTTCCGCAGTGTTTAGAGTAAAAGATCCTGTAGCAACTGCACAAGTTGGCTGAGTAATTTCAGCAACAACAGGCGCAGCAGGAGTTTCCGGTTGAGATTCGATAATTACTGAAGTCGCTTCAGAAATACATCCATCTTCATTTTTGGCAATTACGGAATATGTTCCGGCAGCAAGTCCGCTAAAAGTTCCATTGTTTTGGAAGTTGTTTCCGTCGATGCTATAAGTAAATCCTTCCGAAATGTTAATGCTGAAAGATCCTGTAGCAACCGAACAAGTTGGCTGAACTGTTTCAGCTACAACAGGCGCGGCAGGAGTTTTGGGTTGTGCTTCTATGGTTACTGAAGTCGCTTCAGAAACACACCCATCTTCATTTTTGGCAATTACGGAATATGTTCCGGCAGCAAGTCCGCTGAAAGTTCCATTGCTTTGGAAATTATTTCCGTCAATACTATAGGTAAAACCTTCCGCAGTGTTTAGAGTGAAAGCTCCGGTTGCAACATCACAGGTTGGCTGAGTGGTTTCAGCAACCACAGGGGCGGCAGGAGTTTCCGGTTGTGCTTCAATAATTACTGAAGTCGCTTCAGAAATACATCCATCTTCATTTTTGGCAATTACGGAATATGTTCCGGCGATAAGTCCGCTGAAAGTTCCATTGCTTTGGAAGGTATTTCCGTCGATGCTATAAGTAAAACCTTCCGCAGTGTTTACAGTGAAAGTTCCGGTTGCCAGATCGCAGGTTGGCTGAGTAGTTTCAGCAACCACCGGCGCGGCAGGAGTTTCAGGTTGTGCTTCGATAGTTACTGAAGTCGCTTCAGAAATACATCCATCCTCGTTTTTGGCAGTTACGGAATAAGTTCCGGCAGCAAGTCCGTTGAAAGTACCGTTGCTTTGGAAATTGTTTCCGTCAATGCTATAGGTAAAACCTTCCGCAGTGTTTAGAGTGAAAGAACCGGTTGCAAGAGCACAAGTTGGCTGAACAGTTTCAGCTACGACAGGCGCGGCAGGAGTTTCGGGTTGTGTTTCGATAGTTACAGAGGTCGCTTCAGAAATACATCCATCTTCATTTTTGGCAATTACGGAATATGTTCCTGCAGCAAGTCCGTTAAAAGTTCCGTTTAGCTGGAAATTGTTTCCGTCAATGCTATAAGTAAATCCTTCCGCAGTGTTTAGAGTAAAAGATCCTGTAGCAACTGCACAAGTTGGCTGAGTAATTTCAGCAACCACAGGTGCAGCAGGAGTTTCAGGTTGTGCTTCGATAGTAACAGTTCCGGAAATAGCTTCACATGTTTCGTTAGAAACTTTAACGCTGTATGTTCCCGGAGCTACATTATTAAAATTGCCGTTTTCCAGGCTAATTCCTGTAGCTTCCCCTTCGGCGTCAAGCAATATATAAGAAAGCCCGTTTTCAATATTTGCAACCGCAATCGTTCCGGTGGCGGTTTCGCAGTTTGTTTGCTGAGAAACGCTTATTACCGGAGCTTCAGGTAAACCTTCATTTTCTTCTATAGTCAGGCTTGCAGAAACCGGCTTACATTCAATATTTGAAGCCTCAACCTGGTAAGTTCCAGGCGCAACATTTCTAAAATACCCGTTTTGGTATTCATAATTAGTAGCCGAGCCATTTTCATTTAAAAGTGCATAAGTGATTCCGGCGGAAGCATTTTCAACAGCAATTACTCCAAAAGGATCTTCACAGGTAGATTGTTGCTCCACCGAAGCTTCAGGATTAGCTATCACATTAACAGTTATAGCCGCTTTATTCGGACTGATGCAGCTGTTTGAAGCTCCTTCTGCAACGTAATAAGTAAAGATACCTGCTTCAGAAGTATTAGGAGTAATAGATTGTTGCGGAACAGCATTTTCAGAAGAATAATAATACAACTGGTATTCAGGATTCGTAGGCCTGGCGGTTAAAGGCTCAGCTTCAGCATTAAGGCAATATTCAATATTTTCAGTTTCGGGTACAGAAGTAACAGAATTTACTTCAATCTGAAACGGAATGTAACAATTCTGAGCTCCCGGAAGTACCGCGTAATATTCGGCAGAAACGTTGGGGAAAGGATTGTTGATGTTATATTCCACTGAAGCTGAAGTTAGCGGAAACTCATTATAAAACCGGCTTCCCTGAGGGAATGCCGAATTAATATCGGTAATTGGAATGCCATTTTCCCGGTTGCAATATACAAATACACTCTCGTCTGGTGTATCTCCGCAGTGCTCTGCAATATATTGTGTGGCATCAATGGCTACGCTTAGCGGAGTAGTAATAGGTTCGCCATCGCATGAGCCATTATCCCGGTAACCTTGTATAAGATCTTTATTGTTGACATCAATACCTGTAATTTGCCCTTTTCCGCTAAGGTTTCCGTTAAAAATAATATTGTAGCCATCGCCACAGCTGGAATTCTTAAGAATGGTACAGTCTTCAGTTATTCTGAAAGAAAGGGTGATATCTGCAAGTACGGTATTATTATTCTCTGCCACAGGAAGTGTTCCTATTTCCCAAACCACTGAACCTGTAGCTCCCAGCGATGGATCGTAAGTTACATTGTTGGGGGAAGGCGAAGGGGAATAATAGATATTCTTTTCGGCAGAGTTATTCAGATAATCCAGATTATAAGCAACAGGAATTACCAGTCTGGCATTTTCTATAGGTTCATTTCCCTTATTTCTGATTTCGACCTTGTAGGTGATTTCGTCTCCCGGAAGGCCGGAATAAGGTGTAGAAACACTCTGGTTATTAATTTGTTCTACAGAGCTTACGCCTTCAATATTTGGTGCATAGGCATCTACAGACATGACCATATTAAAAATAACATAGGTATCCTGCGTGGAGCCGTAGCGGAATTTAGTTGAAGACTGGTTATTGGCTATTACCTGGTTATTTTCATTGGGAACATTGAACATGCTAATGTCCAGCCCGGTATTATTTACAAGATTAGGGTTTCTTGAGGCACCAGTTTCTATTGAAGAATTAAAGAAGTTGTTATATGAATTGTTATCATGCCTGAGGCTTAACCAGTTCCCATCGCTATTCTTCTGAATCTGGAAATAATCGCCGCTAATTCCGCGGTCACCCTCGCCGGCCATAAGGCCTAATTTCATGTTCACATCACCATTTTGCGCAGTGTTAAACCCGGAAATAGGAATTTCATAATCTCTAACAGCATTGCCCTCCACATAAGCATAGCCGTCAAAAACGGTAATATCACGAAGGTCCATTTTTGAATTCTCGTAGATCACTACCATTCCCCAGCCACCGTAATAGCCGGTTGCCCCACCGTTTCCTTCAGATAAAGCCATGTTGGCAACCCAGTAGTCCCCGGTTCCCCCAGCTCTTACATAATCTGTGACTTCAGCATAGGCCACGTACATATTATCATCTCCGGGGAAAAGAATGTCTGATGAATTAGCTGTAACCTCCTGATAAGAACCATTAGGAATCTTAAACTTTACAGCTTGTCTATTCGTGTTGATTATATCATCATTATTGTAATTGTCTATATTGTTTTTAGTCCTTCCGGTCCAGTACAAACCTGCATAAACAATATGGGAACATTCCTGATTGGCATCATTTTCCGAGGAAAATTTTAACTCTGCCCGGGAAGAATTATCGGTACGGGGGTCATTGTCCCTATCCACAAGCACCATCCCGTTGTTACTGTTGTTCCTGTCTTCATCATAATACTGGAGCGTCATGTTGGTGTTCCCGATCATGGCAAAATCTCCGTGAATATTATAGATTTTCCTGGTAGGAGTGTAGGAGGAGGTACGCTGGGTAAAGCTTTTTCTTACCTGAGCCTGCAAATTTGTACCACCTGCAAAAGAGAGCAGCAGTAAAAATAAGCATGTAAAGAGTTTAGCAGATATTCTGCAGTAGTAGTTTTTTTCCATAACTTTTAGATTAAAATATGGCAGGAATTCTTCTGTCTTTCTTCTGTACTATTCCGGGGTGGAAACCACGTATAAAACAGTTACCTCTCCCACATTTCTGAAAATTCTCTCAACCTGCCCTGCAGTGCAATTACCTGTACATTCTACAAAAATGTATTTAAGGTTGTTGAAACTTTTAAAGCCTGAGAGATCGAGAGTTTGTGAAAAGGAATTGGCTTGTGGTAATTGTAAAGTGATAAGTTCTATAGAATTAAAGATCTCTTCATCCTGGGATAAAAGGTTCCAGGAATCTGGTTTAACGCGTGCTATGAGAGGATCTTTTTCATCATAGGATTTTACTTTTTGGTCTTCTACAAAAATTGTCGGGTTGAGATCATAAATAAGAGCGTTTATGTTCTCCACTTGTGCAGTGTTAAAAGAAGTTCTTGATTTTGTAGTGGGTTTCATTATCTGCTCCAGATTGTAAGCCTGGTATTTTTGTGCAGATGCAGAAAAGGAGATCAGGAAGATCATCAGAAAATTTACCAGCATGACAGAAGTAGTAGTAGTCTTCATAGTTTAGATAGATTTGTGATAAAAAAAATTTAAAACTTAAATCTTTAATCTGTGGGGCAGAATTACGATCTAATTATAGTTGAATTTATATCGGGCAAAATTTGGGGGATTTCACCTATAGGTTCTAATTATGAAATCTATTATAGCTGTTCAACAGTGTAAAATTACCAGAATAAAAAGCTTAAAAAAGTTTTTGAAGGAATTTTAGATGTAGTGTAGAATATACTCGTTCAACAGCAACTTTGGTATTTAACAGAGAAGTGCAAATTGTAAATTAGGAAATATGGCGAGAAATGTATGAAATTAAATGTCTAATCATTTAATTTCATACATAAGCATTCTGTGTTCTTGTTCCTGTTCAATAAGAGGAAATTTTTTCAGATCAATAGTGTAGATCCATCCTTCTTCGACAGTTTCAAAAACATCGTAAGTAGAACTTGAGCTGTATCCCAGTTCTTCTATGGCGTATTTTAGCCAGGTTTTATAGTTAGGCACCTCCATTGGGGCCTGATTGGCCGTTACTGTAAGATGATCATCTACTATATTAATTGAATATTTAGCGTTCAGGCCGTTTTTGACTTCTCCAATAGAGATCCAATCACCCTCCTCCATTTTGTAGATGTAAATTTTATTAAGGTTTTGTGGATTAAAATCTACAGCGTATACGGTATGATTTCTTTCGTAGCTTTCCTTGTTGGCCATACCCGGAACAGAACAACTGATAATGGTGCTCAGAATTAAAAGGATAAACAGAAATCTGGAAGTGTAATTATTAATCCTTCCGGTACTTAAAACATGTTGGCTCATTATACTACGTTCTTCAGTAGCAGGCTAAGTTGCATTAATTCCGGAGGGACGTGAGAATTAATAAGTAGCAAGTTAGGGCTATTTATTTCAAAAATAAAAGCTGGACTAACGCTTATAGATAAAAAACAATAAAAAATCGACAAAATACATATCTTAACTTTTTATTCAGAAACCAAGAGGAATCCTTCCTACTTTCTGTTATATAATCCAGAGTTTAAAGTGCATCCTAACATTTTAACTTCCCTTCAAAACTCGTAAATTGCCGGAAATGGCTATACATGGAAAAAGATCTTCAGAATTATAGAAAATCATACGAAAAAGGAGAACTCCTGGAAACAGATGTCCCCGAAGATCCTTTGGAACTATTCGAAAACTGGTTGAACGCTGCCGAGGCACATCCCTCTGTAGATGAAGTTAACGCGATGAACCTCTCTACATTCGAGCTGGATGGTTTCCCCAAGAACAGGGTGGTGCTTTTAAAGCAGTTCGATAAGAGGGGCTTCGTATTTTTTACCAATTACGAATCAGATAAAGGAAAAGCTATCGAAAAAAATCCAAAGGTTTGCCTTTCTTTTTTCTGGCCGGCCATGGAACGCCAAATCATTATAAAAGGAGTGGCCTCAAAGATTTCTGAAGAGGAATCTGCCGCATATTTTCACTCCAGGCCACGGGGAAGCCAACTGGGAGCTTTGGCATCAAACCAAAGCCGTTCCGTAGCTTCCCGAAAGGTACTTGAAGATAAACTGCATGAATTTGAAAAAGAATATAACGGGCAGGAAATACCAAAACCAAAAGAATGGGGCGGTTACCTGGTTGTTCCTTATAGTTACGAGTTCTGGCAGGGTAGAAAAAACCGTCTTCATGACCGTATGCTATATAGCCGTAATGATAATAATGATTGGAACCTGGATCGTTTAGCACCATAATGATGAAAAGATTAATTTTGATAAGACACGGCAAATCTTCCTGGAAAGAAGATCTTCCGGACCACATGCGGCCGCTTAAAAAAAGAGGTTATCGTGACGGGGAGGCAGTTTCTAAAGCCTTCAAGGAGTTTTATACCGCACCGGCTCATTTTTGGAGCAGCCCAGCGGTACGGGCACTGGAAACCGCTAAAATCTTTAAGAATAGACTGAAAGTGCCTGACGAGGATTTCGAAATTGTAAAAGATCTTTATACCTTTAATGAGGATGAGCTTTTAGGGGTTATCCGGGCTTGTAAAGACCAGGTGGAAAAACTGATTGTTTTTGGTCATAATCCGGCCATGACTAATGTGGTAAATTTCTTAGGAGATAATCCTATGGATAATTTGCCTACAACAGGATTATGCGTGATAGATTTTGAAGAAGACAGCTGGAAGAATATTAAGAACGGAAAAATCCTGGTGACATTATTACCTAAGAATTTGCGATAAATTATATGAATAAAAAATACATCAACAGGGAACTCAGCTGGCTTCAATTTAACTCCAGGGTTCTTCAGGAGGCAGAAGACGAAACTGTTCCGCTGATTGAAAGACTTCGTTTTTTGGGTATTTTCTCCAATAATCTGGATGAATTTTTCAAAGTTAGATATGCTACTGTTAAAAGAATAGACCTGGCCGGCAAAACCGGTAAAAGTGAATTAGGTGGCATTAAAGCAAGTAAATTACTGGAGAAAATCACTGAAATTGTGATCAGGCAACAGTCGGAAAGTTTAAAGATCCTGGATGATATCCAAACGCGCCTTAGGGACCATAATATTAACATCATTAAAGAAGACGAAGTTTCTGATTCCCAGCAGGATTATATCCGTAATTTTTTCCTCTCAAAAGTTAGTCCGGCGCTGGTAACGATCATTCTAAATGACCTTACCGAAATTCCCAGCTTAAAAGACAGTGCCGCCTACCTTGCCGTAAAGATGGTAATGAAGGAAGAAATACCTAAACACGGCATAACACACCTAATTGACCGCCCGGTTAGGGAAAAGAAGTACGTTCTTATAGAAATTCCACGTAGTATTGAGCGTTTTGTAATACTTCCGGAGGAGAACGGCAAGCAATATATCATGTTGCTGGATGACCTGATTAGGTATAACCTGCACCGGATTTTCAATATTTTCGATTATGAGAGCATTACCGCCCATATGATTAAAATAACCCGGGATGCAGAACTGGATATAGACAGTGACCTTAGTAAAAGTTTTATAGATAAAATTTCCAGCAGCGTTAAAGACCGTATAAAAGGAGATCCCGTTCGCTTTGTTTATGACATGAATATAGAGGAAGATACCCTTACTTATTTAATGAATAAGATGGGAATCGACACTACAGATAGTATTATTCCTGGCGGCCGTTACCATAACCGCAGGGATTATATGGGCTTTCCCAGCGTGGGATCCAAAGATTTGTATTATGAAGTAAACGAGCCTTTGCCAATTCCGGGGCTTATCCTGCAGGCCAGCCTGTTATCTGGAATCGCACAAAAGGATTTTCTGCTTTATACCCCTTATCAAAGTTTTGCATATACCGTAAAATTCCTGCGGGAAGCTGCATTGGATCCAAAGGTAAAAACTATAAAAATTACCATTTACCGGCTTGCCAAGATCTCCCATATTGCCAGTTCTCTTATCAATGCCGTGAAAAACGGAAAAAAAGTGACCGTACAAATTGAGCTTAGGGCGAGATTTGACGAAGTTGCCAATATCAGGTATGCAGAGCAGATGCAGCAGGAGGGCGTTAACCTTATTTTTGGGGTGCCTGGTTTGAAAGTACACTGCAAAGCCTGCGTAATTGAAAGGGAAGAAAACAGTAAATTAATTAGGTATGGTTTTATAAGTACAGGTAATTTTAACGAATCTACCTCCAGGGTTTATACCGACTATACTCTTTTTACCGCCAATGCTGAAATTCTGAAAGAAGTAGACAAGGTTTTTGATTTCTTTGAAACCAACTATAAGGTAAGCAAGTACAAACATTTGCTGGTTTCGCCGCATTATACCAGAATAACGTTGATGAACCTAATTCAGAAGGAAATAGATTCCGCGAAAAAAGGTATACATGCTGAAATCAAACTGAAGCTAAACAGCCTTTCCGATTATAAGATGATCGATAAACTTTACATGGCCAGCCAGGCCGGGGTTAAGATCAAGCTGATTGTAAGAGGCATCTGCTGTCTTATTCCCGGCGTAGAAGGAATGAGCGAAAACATTGAGGCTATAAGTGTGGTGGATAAATTTTTAGAACATCCACGGGTTTATATATTTGAAAATGCCGGGGACCCGAAAATCTATATTTCTTCTGCCGATTGGATGACGCGGAATATGGACCAGCGCGTGGAAATTTCCTGTCCTATTTATCAGGAAGATATCAAGCAGGAAATCCTGGAAACTTTTGAAATTAGCTGGAAAGACAATGTAAAAGCAAGGATTTTTAATCCTGAACAGGAAAATATTTACAGAGAGCATAAGGAGCCGGTGACGCGTTCCCAGTTTGCCCTTTATGATTATTATTTGAAAAAGATAGAAACTACTACAGAGTGATTACACAAAAAAAATACGCAGCAATAGATATAGGATCAAATGCCGTGAGGCTTTTAATTTCCACTGTAACAGAAAAGGCAGGGAAAGAAACCAATTTCAGGAAAACATCACTTGTGCGCGTACCAATCCGTCTGGGTGCAGATGTATTTCTTCATCAAAAGATTTCAGAAAATAATATCGCCAGGATGCTGGACACCATGCAGGCTTTTGACCTGCTTATGAAGTCTCACGGGGTAGAAAGATATAAAGCCTGTGCCACTTCGGCAATGAGGGAAGCTGAAAACGGAGAGGAGGTTACCCAAAAGATCAGGGAGAAAACCGGGGTGGAAATCGAGATTATAGATGGCAGCCATGAAGCGGCAATTATCGCGGCTACAGATTTACACGCGCTAATCCAGAATGACTGTAACTATTTGTATGTTGACGTTGGAGGCGGGAGTACAGAATATACGCTTTACAGCAATGGGAAAACCGTTGCTTCAAAATCTTTCAAGGTAGGTACAGTGCGGCTTTTAAATGATTTGGTTGAAAATAAAACCTGGAAAGAAATGGAAACCTGGGTAAAGGATACTACCAGAGATTTTAAGGAAATCGATCTTATTGGTTCCGGCGGAAACATTAACAACATTTTCAAGACCAGCGGTAAAAAAGAAGGCAAGCCCCTGAGCCTGGCCTATCTGAAGAAGTATGATGAATTGCTGAATTCCTATACTTATGAAGAACGCATTACCGAACTGGACCTGAAGAGCGACCGTGCCGATGTGATTATTCCGGCTTCAAAAATTTACCTGCGTTCTATGAAATGGGCGAAGGCGCATAATATCCACGTTCCTAAAATTGGCCTTTCAGACGGGATCATAAAATCGCTTTATAATGAGGAACACCAAAACGCTTCTAATTAAAAGTAAGTAATTGCTTTTCCTCCATTTTTAGCGACTTTCTGAGAAAGGTAGAAAACAGTATGAAAAGGAATAAGAAGATAAACAGAATACTCAGGAAATCCTTGTTTTTTTCAGGAGTAAAAAACATGATGGCTAGAATAAGTAACCCTGCAGAACCCAGGATGTATAACAAGATGCTTAGCTTTTTCTTTTTCAATTTCAGTTGGTGAAGATAAGATGAAGAGTAGATCTTCTCTTTAAGTTTTTCCCTGGATGTATTTTTGTTAAATTCCCGCATCATTTCATCAAAGCCCTTCGATAATTCTTGTTTCATATCCCTGGTTGGTGGGAAAAGGGCGGGGCGGAAAGAATGTCTCTTCCCGTTTTGTTCAATTATTATGAATTTATCGGGACCACGGTTGCCACTTATGTACTTCCACCGGATGATATCCTTAATTAGAATTTCTTCCCTGGTAATTTTCCTGAATATAGGTTTTCTATACCACTTTATCAGTAGTTTTTCTTCTGAAGATGTAATTAACACTTCACCTCTAAACAAAGGGTAGGTTAGGATTGGGAATAAAACAACCAGCAATATTAACAAAGAGGATTTTAAGAAAAATCCCGCTAATAGCATCGTCAGAAAAAAGCCAATGCACGCTGATACAAAATGTACTATGGAAATGGTTTTAAACTTTATGTTCAAAACTGAAGAATTACCCGTGAATGCTTTCTTTGTTTCCCAGGTCCTTCATTACTTTGGCTTCAAATTCCAGTAAATCCTGCCATTTTTGATCTACCTCTTCCTTGTTTTCGCCATATTTGCGTGCAAATTTTAAGAACATTGTGTAGTGGTTTGCTTCACTTACCATCAGGCTTCGGTAGAATTCTGCGAGCTGCTTATCTTCCAGTTTTTCCGAAAGTAAACGAAACCGCTCACAGCTTCTTGCTTCAATAAGTCCTGCAATTAATAATCTATGCACAAGCTGGGTGGGCCTGCTGCCGCCTTTAGGAAAGAAATTACGCAGTTGCAATACGTATTCATCTTTACGGTCATAACCCATAATGTATCCCCGCTCCAGGATTTTATCGTGCACCATTTTAAAATGTCCCATTTCTTCCCTGGCAAGTGCCGTCATGGCAGTAACCAGTTCATTATATTCAGGATAGGTAACAATTAAAGAAATTGCCGTAGAAGCCGCTTTTTGCTCACACCAGGCGTGGTCTATCAAAATTTCATCGATGTTTTTTTTAGCAATATCGGCCCATCTGGTGTCTGTGGGTAATTTTAATCCTAACATGGCTATACGTCTAAATCAAAGGTGGTTCGTAATTTTTCTATCAGCGGGTTTTTTTCCTTCAGCTTATTATATTTTTCCATTGGAGTGAAGGCGAATTTTTTGGCGCTGCTTTCATTCACATGAATGTTAAGGGAAATCTGTGAGTTATGGAGTTTGTGTTTCAGAAATCCCATAAGTTTATTCTGGGCCCTTTCCAAATCCAGCTTCATGGTTTCATTTGGCAATTCCATGGTGATTTCCTTTTCCTTAAGCCTTGGTAAATCTGTTTCCAGGATAGAAGCCAGGATTTTCTCTCCGTTCTTCTTCAGTCTTTGCACGTATTCATTCCAGGCAAGGTGCAGCTGATTTTCAGTGAAATCGCTGGTCATTTCCTTTTCCTTCGGAACATTTTCCTGCTGTTTTGCCTGGATTTCTTTTTTCTTCCGAATGCTTTTCAGGGAAAGTCCTGAAACTCTTTCTTTTTTAACTGAAGTGTCGATTACCGGTTCTTTGGCTGGCGCTTCCGCAGCAACAGCAGCCGGGGTGGATGGAGTTTGCTTATTTTCTTCCGCAGGGCTTTTTTCTGAATAATATTCAGGGTTTTCCTTTACCGGGGCACATTCGCTATCGGGAGTTTTATTTTTTTCTGAAGGAAGTTGTGCTTCTTTTGGCGCTACAGCATCATTGGAAGCATATTCATTATTTTGAATAAGCTTTTTTTCTTCCGAAGAAAGAGGAGAAGGGGCGTTTTCAAAATGTTTGGGTGGAATTATTCCGCGCTCAGGCTTTTTTTTTTCTCCATCAAAAGTGATAGAGGCAAGCTGCATTAGGCACAATTCTACCAAAAGCCGCTGATTTCGACTGGTTTTGTATTTGAGGTCACAGTCATTCGTGAGCTCGATTCCTTCCAGTAAGAAGCGGTGGGAAGCTTTTTGAGATTGTTCAAAATATTTGGTTTTGGTCTGTTCTCCAACTTCCAGCAGGGAAATTGTCTTTTGATCTTTACAAACCAGCAAATCCCTAAAGTGGGAGGCAAGGCCAGCGATAAAATGGTGCCCGTCGAAACCGCTGGAAAGAATGTCATTATAAGTAACTAACAATTCCGGGATGTTGTTTTCCAGGATAAGGTCTGTCACCTTCATATACGTATCATAATCCAGTACGTTCAGGTTTTCGGTGACGGCTTGCCGGGTAAGTTCATTTCCGCTAAAACTAACCACACGATCATAAATTGAAAGCGCGTCGCGCATGGCGCCATCTGCTTTCTGGGCAATGATCTGCAAAGCATCCTCATCGGCGTTCACTCCTTCCTGTTCTGCGATATATGCCAGGTAATTTTTGGCATCAGTCACGGTGATCCTTTTAAAATCAAAGATCTGGCAACGGGAAAGAATGGTAGGAATTATCTTATGTTTTTCAGTAGTCGCAAGGATAAAAATCGCATGTTTCGGCGGCTCTTCCAGCGTTTTTAAAAAAGCATTAAAAGCAGAGGCAGAGAGCATATGCACCTCGTCAATAATATACACCTTGTAATGCCCAACCTGCGGGGGAATCCTAACCTGGTCTATAAGGTTACGAATATCGTCCACCGAGTTATTGGAAGCAGCATCCAGCTCAAAAATGTTAAATGCGAAATCTTCATCGGGCGAATGGTGTTCATCCTGATTGATCATTTTCGCCAAAATACGGGCACAGGTGGTTTTTCCCACTCCACGCGGACCGGTGAACAGCAATGCCTGCGCAAGATGATTGTGCTTTATGGCATTGGCAAGGGTGTTGGTAATGGCCTGCTGGCCAACAACATCCTTAAAGGTTTGCGGTCGGTATTTACGGGCTGATACTACAAAATGCTCCATCAAAATCTATTGAAGCACAAATATAAAAATCACAAACCTAAAGTTGAAGTTTGTGGTGTTTATTTTTAAACAAAAGCGGAAGAGAAATCAACAATTTTATCCCGCTTATTTGCATTACCTTTGCTGCAAAGCAGGTCGCCTTGTCGCTTGGCCTATTATCCCGGTTTTGCCGGGATGCGAGGTTGAGAGGAAAGTCCGGACACCGTAGGGCAGCATAGTGGGTAACGCCCACCGGCCGTGAGGTTAGGACAAGTGCAACAGAAAGGATGTACAGGTAATGCTGTAGTGAAATCGGGTAAACTCTATGCGGTGCAATGCCATGTAAACCGGTGCTGCAGGCGGCCCGCCTGCTTCCGGAGGGTAGGCAGCTAAAGGCCTTTGGCAACAAAGGCTTCAGATAAATGACAAGGGCTTTCGAATGCTTCGAAACGCACAGAATCCGGCTTACAGACCTGCTTTTTTTATTTCCCGGGCTGATAAACCTTTACATAATCTATCACAAACTGCTGCGGAAGAATAGATTCGTCCAGTTCTCCTGCCCAGCCACCTCCAAGAGCCAGGTTTATTAAAAGGTAATATGGCTTTCTGAAAATATAAGCCATATCGCCGGCGTCTTCAATATGAAAGGTGTGATAAAGCTTGCCGTCAAAATAAAATTCGAGTTTATCTTTTGTCCAGTTTAGTCCATAAACGTGAAAATCACTATGTAGATCTTCAACAGGGAGTTTACTGCCGTTGGAGGTATATTGTTGTTCATTATCAGCAGGATAATGAACCGTCCCGTGAATATGATTTTCATCCTTACCTACAAATTCCATAATATCAATTTCCCCAGAGAACGGCCATTCTACTTCATTAACATCTGTTCCCAGCATCCAGATTGCGGGCCAGACTCCTTTTCCCTGTGGGAGTTTAGCCTTAACTTCTACATATCCATACTTAAAACTGAAATTCCTGAGAGTATTAATACTGGCAGAGGTATATTTGGTCCGCTTAGGGCTGTTACGCCAGTGGGTGCTGTCTTTCTTATAAAAGCTGTTTTTAATATTTTCCTTAAGGCCTTCAATGATGAGATTTCCTTTTTTAACCCGCGCATTTTTTTTCCTTTTTTTAGTATAGTACTGCGGCTCCATGTTGCGCACATATCCTTCTTCATAATTCCATTTTCCCTCATCTGGAAGTCCGTTATAATTAAATTCTTCAGAAAAAATAAGATGAGAATTCTCAAATTGGGCGTTTGCCTTAAAATTCAGCATAAGCAGTATTGAAAAAATGAATAATTTAGGGATCATTCGGTTTAATAAAGGAATATTCCGTTGAGGAATCATTTTGTTATTTCCACTGCCCACTCTATGGCATCATCCAGGACTGTAAAAACTTCAAATGGAAAATTTACAAACTCACGTTCAAATTTAGCCGTGGCTATTTTGGAAGGTTGTGGACAAACAATTGCCATTCCGGCAAGTCCTTCCACTTTCGGATTTCTCCGGAATATATTACAGGATTTACATTGTAGTTGTTCTTTCTAAGGGAAATATAAACGAAGCGGGTATCTTTAAAAAATTCTGTGCACAAATCTATATAGGAATTTACTTCCATATAGCCCACCACAACGTCTTCTTTTACTGTAGAAATCACATAGGTGCTATAGAATTCGAGCGTTGTATGTTCAAGATTTTTTGTTTCCAGAAGCTCACCCATGCATTTAATTTACGAAAAAAAACTAAAAACTGAGCTGCCATACTTCCTGGCCTCCTGAAAATTTTTAACTGAAGAAAGATCAGTATGTTTAGAATGTTCAATTATAAGCGATCCTTCAGGATTAAGAATTTTGTTTTCGAAGATGGTATTGGCTATTTTTTCGAAAGTTTCCGTATCAAGATCATAAGGCGGATCGGCAAAAATAACATCTGCTTTTACCGGTGCTTTCTCAAGATATTTAAATACATCGCTTTTAATAACCTGTATGGGAAACTCCAGTTCTGCCGCAGTCTTTTTTATGAATTTTACGCACTCATAATTGGCATCTACGGCTGTGATAGTCTCTGTTCCGCGGGAAGCAAATTCATAGGAAATATTTCCTGTGCCGGCAAAAAGGTCGAGAACATCTATATTGCTTAAATGAAACTGGTTTCTTAAAATATTAAAAAGTGCCTCCTTGGCCATATCTGTAGTTGGCCTTACCGGAAGTTTTTGCGGAGCCATTATCCTCCTGCCTTTATTGCTACCTGATATTATTCGCATTACAGAGATTTTAAAAGAACAAATTCCGAGCTTTCCCTGGAAGGTTTTTCAGTATCTTCATGATATTCAAAAGGAAAAAATACCGGGAGAAAATCTATGTTTTTTATGTAATTATAAGCAATTTCATAAAAATCTGAATCTTTACTGATATCCCCAAACAGCAGCAACTGGAATTCTAAAGGATCAAGATTTAATTGTTCCGCGGTAAAGAGGATATAATAAAGGAAATCTTCCTTTGTTTCGTAGGAAAACGTGTTGCAGAGGAGAAGTTTGCCATCATCAATTACCACGAGGTCATATTCTTTTTCACGGTTATAGATGTACATTTTGGTTTCTTGCGAAGGCAATTTTAGTAATTCTTCTAACAGGATGCTGCTGGTGTGTTTATATTCAAATTCGCCGTATTTCTCAAAAAAATAATTAATCACATTGGCGTAGGGGATATAAACGTTCACCATTTCATGCTCCTTCAGCTCATCGTATGCAATAAAATCAGTTTTTAAAATTTTAGTGTTGAACTTTAGGTAATTAGAAGCATTTTCCTCCTGGAAAAGCGGGGAGGGAACAAGAGTGGACAAACTGTTGCTAAAGAGAAGGATTACATTATTTATATGCTGGCTTAGCAGCGGTTCTTCTTTATATACGGTTTCAATTTCCTGCAGCAGTTTAACAGGATCTAGTTGTGCGGTAAAAACCTTTTTCCTGTAAAATATAATTTCTTTCCTTTCGGTATTTAGAATACAAAAAGAAAGTCCATCCAGGCTAACCTGGATGGACAGTTTCAAAAAATTGTTTTCCTGATTACTCGTCGCCATAAACTTTTGGCCAGTTTCCGCTGGTGTTCACCTCCTGCATGGAACCAACACTAATATAACGGCCGTTAACATCATCTACAGATTGTATTTCATTTTCCTGTAAGATCAAAGTCCTATCCTGGTCATAAAGTACTTTGCTTTTGGCAACTTTTGCTTCAAAAACAGGGATTTTGCTGTCTCCTTTAGTAATGGTGCCGGCATCAAGTTCAAACTGGGCGTCTGCACCTTCAATTGGAACATTAATCATATTTCTGTAACGCTCTTCATTTCCTTTAAATAACGAATCTTTTACAGAAACGAACCCAAGGGTGTCAATTACCACATCTTCAATATACTGGTCTACCCCGTAAGTCCTTCGGTACTCTTCATCTAAATAAGTGGTGTCACGACGTTGAGTAATAGCAAACTGGGCAGTGTCAAGAAACTGAACCAGGTCATCAAAGTCACCTTCAAAACTTCCGGTAACTTCTTTATGGGCCAGCTCGGCATCTCTAATATCTTTAAGATTTTCAATTACTTTCGCGTAGCGCTTCTCTTTAACTTTGTTAAACTGGATTGGTCTGTAAACCGCATCAAATGTAAGATAGGCCAGGAAAATGATCACCAACCAAAGGAGTAATTGAATTACAAGTCTCATGCTTTAATAATTTACTTTATAAAATTAATAGTGTGTACGACAAATCTACAATTTTTTTTTATTCGTAAAAGTTTCTTCCCTAAAAATCCATGGTTATATTTGAGAATTCACGCACGTGCTATGGATATATTAAATGCCCCTTCTTTTTATAAACTTCTGCTTAATGATTTAGGTTTTCCAGCCAAAGCAAAACAGGATATCGCGCTGCAGCAATTATCAGATTTTGTTACTGCCGGCCGTAAGGAATCCCTTTTTGTGCTGAAAGGTTTTGCCGGTACCGGTAAAACCACTATCATCAGCACCCTGGTGAAAAATCTCTGGAAGATCAAAAAATCCGGAGTTTTACTGGCGCCTACGGGGAGGGCGGCCAAAGTGATCTCTAATTATTCCAAACAGGAGGCTTTCACCATTCACAAGAAAATCTATTTTCCGAAGAAATCGAGCGGAGGAGGCGGGGTGAGTTTTGTGCTTCAGCCAAATAAGCATAAAAACAGCATTTTTATTGTAGATGAAGCCTCCATGATTTCAGATCAAAACAGTGATTCCAAAATATTTGAAAATGGTTCCCTGCTAGACGATCTGGTGCAGTTTGTTTATTCCGGCCATAATTGCCAGCTCATATTAATAGGGGACACGGCACAGCTTCCGCCTGTAAAAATGGAGATGAGCCCGGCTCTGGAAGAGCAAAAACTTCAGTTTAGTTATAGTAAAGAGGTTAATCATATAGAACTGGATGAAGTGGTACGGCAGAGTGAAGAAAGTGATATTTTGCTGAATGCGACCAGGATAAGGGAATGCCTTCAGGAAGAGTTTTATGAGAGCTTTAAATTTCAGCTCACTTCAAAAAAGGACGTGGTGCGGCTTACCGATGGTTATGATATTATGGAGGCCATACAGGATGCTTATGACAACCTGGGGAATGAGGAGACCAGTATTATTGTAAGGTCTAATAAGAGGGCGAACCAGTACAATCAGCAAATCAGGAACAGGATCCTCTTCCAGGAAGAAGAAATTTCGGCGGGAGATTACCTTATGGTGGTAAAGAATAACTATTTCTGGATAAAACCCGCATCAGAAGCAGGTTTTATTGCCAATGGCGATATTATAAAAGTGTTGGAAATCTTCGGAATAAAAGAGCTTTACGGTTTTAGGTTTGCTGAAGTCCAGGTGCAAATGGTGGATTATCCCAGAATGCGCCCTTTTGAAACCGTGGTTTTACTTGATACGCTTACCAGTAATTCCCCTTCGCTTTCTTATGAAGAATCAAATAACCTTTATCAAGAGGTAATGAAGGATTATGCTGATGAAACTTCAAAATACAAGAAGTTCCTTAAAGTTAAGAACAACAAATATTTTAATGCGCTTCAGATTAAATTTTCGTATGCCATGACCTGCCATAAATCACAGGGCGGGCAGTGGAATACCGTGTTTATCGAGCAGCCTTATTTGCCAAACGGGGTGGGGAAGGAGTATCTAAGATGGTTGTACACAGCGGTAACAAGGGCTACAGATAAGCTCTATCTTATTGGTTTTAAAGATGATTTTTTCCTCCAGGAATAAAATCAATTCCGCACTAAAAGATGAAACTCCCAATAAAAATTTTGTCTCTTTTTTCTTGCAGCGAAGCGGTAATGAATCTTTAACCGGACAAGGTTAATTAAAATTTTATAACAAATCATTTTAAATAATTATAAACATTGCAGGTAAAAGAGCTAAAAATAAAATTTCAGGAAGAACTAAAAGAGGAATATCCGCAGGAGGAGATTGTTTCTTTTTTTAATCTTCTTGCTGAAGAGTACCTGGGGATGAACCGTCTCCAAATGGCAATTCAGCCGGAACGGGAAATTTCTAAGGCTGAAAATGCCAATTTTGAAGCTGCCTTTCAAAAATTAAAAAATCATTATCCTGTACAATACATCCTTGGGGAAACAGAATTTTTCGGACTAATTTTTCAGGTAAATGAAGCTGTGCTTATCCCACGGCCGGAAACCGAAGAACTGGTACAGTGGATCCTCGAGGATCATTCTTCCGCAGAAAATCTAAAGATCCTGGACATTGGCACCGGCAGTGGTTGTATTGCCATTGCACTGGCCAAACATTTGAAAAACGCAGAAGTTTTTGCCATAGATGTTTCCAAAAAAGCCCTGGAAACTGCGAGTATTAACGCAGAGAATAATGATGTCAAGATTACTTTCATGGAAAAGAATGTTTTGGAAATAAATAAACTGGATCAACATTTTGATATTATTGTTTCCAATCCTCCTTATGTGCGGGAACTGGAAAAAAAGCAAATGCAGCGAAATGTGCTGGATTTTGAACCGGAGCTGGCCCTCTACGTGGGAGATGAAAATCCGCTGGTTTTCTATAAAACCATCACAAAACTGGCAGAAAACTCATTGCGGCCTTCCGGAAAATTGTATTTTGAAATCAATCAGTATTTAGCTGAAGAAACCGGAAATTTGCTGAAAATGCATAATTTTAAACCCTGTTTAAAAAAGGATATTTTCGGGAATTACAGGATGTTAAAAGGAACTTTCTAAAATTTTATAATGAAGAGCATCGCGGTATTTTGTGGCAGCAGTAATGGTAATGATGAAGTTATTTTACGAGACTCCTATAATTTGGGAAAAATTTTAGCAGAAAAAAATATAAAGCTGGTGTATGGCGGAAGTAAACTTGGGCTGATGGGCAGCGTGGCAAAAGGGGCGCTGGACCACGGCGGGGAAGTAACCGGCGTAATTCCGGATTTTTTAAAGACCAAAGAAGTGGTTCACCCAAATTTAACAGCGCTCATTACTACAGAAGACATGCATGAACGCAAGATGAAAATGCACGAACTCAGTGAAGGTTTTATCGCTTTGCCTGGTGGTTTTGGTACTTTTGAAGAACTTTTTGAGATTGTTACCTGGGGCCAGCTGGGGCTGCATAAAAATCCAATTGGTCTGCTTAACAGCAACGGCTATTACGATGAGCTTATTGCAATACTAAAAACCATGGTTAGGAAAGATTTGCTGAAAAAGGAAAATTTTGACCTTTTGCTTATTGCGGAAGATATTGAAGAATTGCTGAAAAAAATGGCCAATTTTAAACCTGTTGCCGTTCCTAAATGGATGAATAAAAATCAGACTTAATTTTTGCTGAAGATGAAGATAGCAGAATTGCAGATTTTTACCTCCCGGCCTGAAGAGCAAAAAAAGTTTTACCGGGATACGCTGGGCCTTGAAGTCTTAAAGGAAACTAAGGATACTTTTGAGATAAAGCTGGGATTTTCCCTGCTGAAGTTTACAAAGAAAGCCGGGGCCACGCCTTACCATATCGCTTTTCATATACAGGACAGGCAGGAAAAACAAGCGCTGGAATGGCTGAAAGAGAGGGTGGAGATCCAGAAAAGCGGAAAGGACGAAATTGTAGATTTTAGTAACTGGGACGCGAAATCGGTCTATTTTTATGATGAGGATGGAACTATCCTGGAATTTATTTCCAGAAGAAACTTTAATAAAGCTGATACGTGCCCATTTACCGCGGAAAAAATCAGCGGCATAAGCGAGATTGGCCTGGCAACATTAGATATTAAAGAAAAGTACGATTTTCTTCAGCGCAATTGCGGGCTGGAAATGTTTGACGGCAGCCTTCAGAAATTCTGTGCCATTGGAGATCCGCAGGGGCTTATCATTACCATAGATAGAGCTGAAAAGAAATGGTTTCCGGTAGATGATAAAGCTTATAGCTCAGACTTCAGCATAAAATTTACTCATCAAAACTCTGAATTTCATCTTGAATATAAAGATGATCACCTGGAATTTATCAAATAAAATTTTCATTAAAATATGGATGTGGAAAAGAAAATAAACAAGCTCCGCCAGGAACTGCAACAGCATAACTACAATTATTATGTATTGGATAAGCCGGAAATCAGCGATTATGATTTTGATATGAAGCTTAAGGAACTGCAGGAGCTGGAGGAAAAACATCCGGAATTTTACGATGAAAATTCGCCTACGCAGCGCGTGGGTGGCGCGGTAACCAAGAGTTTTGCCACCGTAGTGCATGATTATCGCATGTATTCGCTTTCAAATTCCTACTCCAAGGAGGAGCTGGAAGATTGGGAAAAGCGGGTAAAAAAACTGGTTGATGGTAAGGTGGAATATGTTTGTGAGCTTAAATATGACGGCGCGTCCATCAGCTTAACTTACGAAAAAGGGGAACTGGTGCGTGCGGTAACCCGGGGCGACGGCTTTCAGGGAGATGATGTTACCAATAATGTGCGCACCATCCGTTCAGTTCCTCTAAAACTGAAAGGCGATTATCCTGATAAATTTCATATTCGGGGGGAAATTGTGCTGCCTTACGAGGGTTTTGCCAAAATGAATGCAGAACGCGTGGAAGCGGGAGAAGAACCTTATGCCAATCCGCGTAATACAGCTTCGGGAAGTTTAAAATTGCAGGACAGTGCAGAGGTGGCTAAGCGGCCGCTGGATTGTTTGCTGTATAATATAATAGGAGAAAATATTAATATAAATTCCCAGTTTGAAAGTCTGCAAAAGGCCAGGGAGTGGGGCTTTAAAGTACCTGATGAATCTGAGTTGAAAACCAGCACTTCTGCAGTGATGGATTATGTGAATTACTGGGACGTGCACCGGCATGACCTGCCTTATGAAACCGATGGGGTGGTGGTAAAGATCAATGCTTTTAGCCAACAGGACGAGTTGGGTTATACCGCGAAATCCCCGCGTTGGGCCATGGCCTATAAGTTTAAGGCAGAACAGGAAACCACTATTTTAAACAAAATCAGTTACCAGGTGGGACGCACGGGGGCGATTACACCTGTGGCCAACCTGGAGCCGGTACAACTGGCCGGCACGGTGGTAAAAAGGGCTTCTTTGCATAATGCCGACCAGATTGAAAAGCTGGATGTTAGGGAAGGAGACAGCGTTTTTGTTGAAAAAGGAGGGGAGATTATCCCAAAAATTGTTGGGGTAGATTTTACCAAAAGAGACCCGAATTCCAAACCTACCCAATACGCTCAAAAATGCCCTGAATGCGGTACAGAACTGGTTCGAAATGAAGGAGAGGCGCAACATTACTGCCCAAACACTAATGGTTGCCCGCCGCAAATTATTGGCAGAATCCAGCACTATATTTCCAGGAAAGCCATGGATATTGAGGGCCTGGGCGGGGAAACAGTGGCTTTGTTTGTGAACAATGGCCTTATTGGAAATTACGCCGATTTATACGAGCTTAAGAAAGAGCAAATCCTGCCCCTGGAGCGAATGGCAGAAAAATCTGCCGATAATCTTATAAAAGGAATAGAAAAGTCTAAGGAAATTCCTTTTGAGCGGGTGCTTTTCGCCTTGGGGATTCGCTATGTGGGTGAAACCGTGGCCAAAAAACTGGCCAGGCATTATAAGAGCATAGACGCCCTGGAAGCAGCTTCAGAAGAAGAACTGGTATCGGTTGATGAAATTGGGGAGCGCATTGCCTGGAGCGTTGCCGATTTTTTTGCCAATGAAGAGAACAGGAAAATTGTGGAGCGCCTTAAGAAATATGGGGTGCAGATGGAAATTTCCGCAGAAAAACTGGCGAAACAAACCAATAAACTTGATGGGCAAACCTTTGTGATTTCCGGGACTTTTGAGCTTTCCAGGAATGAATTGAAGAAATTAATAGAGGATAATGGCGGGAAAGTTTCCAGCTCTATTTCTTCTAAGACGGATTATCTGGTGGCGGGGGGAAGCATGGGGCCGAGCAAACTGGCTAAAGCCGAGAAACTCGGCACCACTATGCTGGACGAAAAAGGTTTTTTAAAGATGATAAAATAGAAGCTGTTTTTTTGAAAAACAGCTTCTTAATTACCTAGATAAATTTAGCCGATTTTTGGGAAATTTCTAATAATGAAATTTACACTGTATAATTGTCAATTTTTGATTTGGAGAGATTCCAGAAACTTTATATACTAATCTATGTTCCTGATTAATTCTGCGAGACCAGTATCCGGACAAATTCTCCTTTAAAGGCTCGGGTTTACCAATTCCCTTAAAAGGATCAACTTTTATAGCTTTAACTAAGTGATCTATTTTTTGGAATACTTTGTAATCATTTTCTTTCCAATAACAATATTGATCATAAGCATCTTTAGCAAAAACTACTTTCATTAAATATCAACTTCAATAACATCCCCTTCATCTGCTTGCTTCTTAGCATTTTGTAAAGCCTCTTTATTATTATAAGTAGAATTTAAATAGTTCGTTTCCATAAGAGCATTATATTCACTTAATCTCATTAATACGACAGCATCGTCTTCATCATTTCGAGGTATGATTAACGTTTCGTAAGAATCAGAAACTAAATCCAGAAAATATTTTAATTTACCTCTTAATGAACTTGCGGTTACAGTTCTCATAATTCGTATTTTAATTTTTATAATGGTATAAAGATCATATCAAAAATACATAAAAAGGTACATGTATGCGTACTTATTTATAAATTTAACGTATTCTAATAATTAACTTCAGGATAAAAATCGACAACAATAGCACATATTCGTAATTGCGGCCATTAAGTAAAAAGGTTGAAATCAGGAATTGAAAAACCCCGGAAAATCGGGATCTTCACTACCAAACAGAAGAGATAACGTGCCGCTGACCTTTATTCCTTAACCCTAAACTTCACGCTTGAAACCTGGGCAAAGGTAAAAGAGGTTGAATAATAATAGCAATAGAAAATAAAGCAACTGCTTTAAAGCACTATTTTTACACCATCTGACTGGAGATCTTCATCACCATTCAGGTAAAAATCTATTCTACCGAGGTAAAGGCCGTAACAGCCAACCTGGTTAACCAGCACTTTTTTACCGGCTTTATTTGTCTCCACAGTCGGTTTTTCAAGAAAAGTATGGGTGTGGCCGCCAATAAACAGGTTGATATTTTCTGTAGCCCTGGCCAGTTTAAGGTCATCAATTTTCTCGTCATTATAACTATAGCCAAGGTGGCTAAGGCAAATTACCAGATCGCATTTTTTTTCATCTTTTAAGATCCTGGTCATTTCCTGGGCGGTTTCTACAGGGTCAAGATACTTGGTTTCTTTGTAAAGCCGATTGTTTACTAATCCCTGCAGTTCTATACCGAGCCCAAAAATGCCAATTTTCACCCCGTCTTTGCTGAAAACTTTATGCGGAAGCGTATGTCCCTCCATCACCGTATTGCTAAAGTCGTAGTTGGAGCAGATAAAATCGAAATCGGCGTGGGGCAGCTGAGAGTAAAGGCCGTCAATGCCATTATCAAAATCGTGGTTTCCAATAGTGGCGGCATCGTACTTCAGCTTGCTCATTAGTTTAAATTCCAGTTCGCCGCCGTAAAAGTTGAAGTATGGCGTACCCTGGAAAATATCGCCGGCATCCAAAAGAAGCGTGTTGGGATTTTCATTTCTAATCTGCTGTACAAGGCTTGCTCTTCTTGCCACACCGCCCATATTTGGATTTTTAGGATCATCTGGCCCAAAAGCTTCAATATGGCTATGCACATCGTTGGTATGCAAAATGGTAATATGTTTCAGGGAATCTTTTTTAAAAGAGAGCGATGCCAGGCCGCCAAGCCCCACAAATGCTGTAGCTGCCGAAGTTTGCTGTATAAAATTCCTTCTTTTCATTTTTCTTTTATTTATTCTGAAGCAATTCAGTTTTAGAATTTACAGATCCTTTATCCGGATAAACCTGTTATCAACTTTAGCCTCAATGGTGTCCACTTTCCGGAAATAATCAATAATGGCATTTCGCAGTTTATAGTCTACATTATAAAGCTTTTCCGGATTGTTAAAAAAAGCCATATTGTCGCCTCCCTGCTGCAAATAATCTGATGTCGCCACGAAGTAGGTCTTGCTGGTATCAATTGGCTTGCCATCTATAGTCGCTTCAACAATTTTATAATTATCGTTCATCTTAATCTTGATTCCGCTTACGGGATGTGCAGTGCCGGCATCTTCAAGATATTGCAGCATTTCCTTCATTTTTGCACCGGTAAGTTGTGCCACTACAATTTCATTTTCAAAAGGCATAAGCGCATAGGCAGAGCGGGCGGTGACTTTTCCCTTGTTCAGGGTAGAACGTATCCCGCCGTAATTCAGCAATACCGCGTCTATATTGTGGCCGGTTCTTTGGCGAAAAACAGGATTTGCCTGTTCCAGTACGATATCTGCCATTAAATTGCCAATGGCAGTATTCAAATCTCCATCGCTTGTGGAAAGGTTGGAGGGGTTATAGGCCAGGGCGCTGTCTAAAACAGAATTTATATGTTCTTTATAAGGTTGAATAAAATTTGTAATGGAAGTATCCTGCTGAATGTCTGAATCTATGGCTATGCGTTTTTCTTCAATTTTAGCTGAATAATGTTCTGTTTTGCAGGAAGAAATCAGGAAAAAACACAGCAGGATATAGGCTAATCTGTAAAACTTCATTTTTCTGACTTAGAAGCTGCAAAGATAAAAGATGTTTTGCTGGGGGAAAATTAAATTATTGTAAAGCGAACCTCGAGATATGCAGGTTTTACCTGAAGAATCTGTACAGCTATTTCACAAAAATACTTAAGGTGTTAAATAAAGTAATATTGACCTTTCTGAAATGCCTTGTTAGTTATGGCCTTCATAGAATTTATTTACATTTGTGCCCCCATTATTAGAAAATGTGCAACAGAACATGCTGTTGCCTGCTTTTGGGTAAAAATATTTCTGCTTTAATGGGAATTGATAAAAAAATTAAAATTAAAAGAGAATTGAATAGCATGGATGCTTTTACAGGAACAGGAGTTGCGCTTGTTACTCCCTTTAATGACGATTTAACCGTAGATGTGCCGGCTTTGGAAAAACTTGTGGAAGAACAGGTGCAAAACGGGATAGATTACCTGGTGGTGCTTGGAACCACTGCCGAAAGCGCAACCCTTACTTCCGAAGAAAAAGAACTGATAAAAAACACCATTATTGCCAAAAATAACGGCAGGTTACCTTTGGTGATCGGGATTGGCGGTAATAATACCATGGATGTTGTTGAAGAACTAAAATCTTCAGGTCTTGAAGGTTTTGATGCCGTACTCTCTGTCTCTCCTTATTACAACAAACCTACACAGGAAGGAATTTTTCAGCATTTTAAAGCTATAGCAGAGGCATCACCAAAACCGGTGATTTTATATAACGTACCAGGCCGCACTGCTTCAAACCTTCTTCCCGAAACAGTTAATAGGATTGCAAGGGAAATTCCAAAAGTTATTGGGATTAAAGAAGCGGCGGGAGATATTGTGCAGGCGATGCAGCTTATTAGCCTTGTGCCCAAAGATTTCCTTGTAATTTCCGGGGACGATATGATCACGCTGCCTATGACGCTTGCCGGGGGGAAAGGAGTGATTTCAGTAATCGGGCAGGGATTCCCTGCGGAATTTTCTAAAATGGTAAAGCTGGGACTGGCAGGAAACTCAAAAGAAGCTTACCAGTTGCATTATAAAATAGCGCCTTCTATTAGTCTTATTTTTGCCGAAGGAAATCCTGCCGGGATAAAAGCTTTACTCGCCAAAAAAGGAATCTGCAAAAATAATCTCAGGTTGCCTTTGGTAAAAGCCACGGCCTCACTTCAACAAAAAATTGAAGATTTTGTCGAGCAATTTTAAAGCCCTGGAGCTTAAATTACCGGGTTCATTTTTCGCATGCATACTATTTTCCTTTTTTGCAGGTTATACTGTAAGAAAGGAATTTTTTTTAGTGCGGAAAATATGTATTTTTGCCAGATGTTTTTACAAATAATGAAAAAAGGGATCTTATTAATCTGTGTCTTGCTGGTGGTATCCTGTAGTGAATACCAGGATATGCTAAAAAGCAAGGATGTGGGAGAGAAATATTCTTATGCTGAAAAGCTTTATAACGAAGCCAAGGCAGAAGACAGTAATCGCAAATTCCGCAAAGCTATCCGACTTTTTGACCAGATCATGCCACAGTTTAGAGGAAAACCTCAGGGGCAACGGGTAAGTTACCTTTTTGCCGACTCCTATTATGAAGTAGGGGATTATTTGTTATCGTCCTTCCAGTTTGAGCGTTTTCTGCAGAGCTACCCTGATAGTGAAAAAGCGGAAGAGGCAGCTTTTAAAATGGCGGCGAGTAATTACTATGTATCTCCTCCTTATAACCTGGACCAGACCGAAACCGATAAGGCAATTGTACTGCTTCAGCAGTATTTAGACACTTATCCTGAAGGGGAATATGTAGATAAAGCCAACGAAATGGCGAAGGAGTTAAGGATCAAACTTGAGAAAAAGGCGTATGAAATAGCCAAACAATATCATAAAACCCTGGATTATAAAGCGGCTATTGTTTCTTTTGATAACTTTTTAGCCAGTTATCCCGGCTCTCCTTTTAGGGAAGATGCTTATTATTATAAGTTTGATGCAGCCTATGAACTGGCGATCAATAGTTATTTCCAGTTAATGCAGGAGCGTTTGCAGGAAGCAAAGACCTACGCCGCAGATTATATGAAGTATTATCCTGAAGGGAAATATGTTCCTGCAATTGAAGTTTCCCTGGACGATATAAATACGAGATTACAAAATTTTTAATAATAGTAAAATGGATATAAAAAAGATGGATGCACCGGTGAATAGTGTTACGTACGATAGAAATGCGGTAGATGCACCGACAGATAATATTTACGAGGCAATTTCTATAATTGCGAAGAGAGCTACCCAAATCAATTCTGAGATTAAAAAAGAATTGTTGGAGAAGCTTGATGAATTCGCTACTTATAATGACAGCCTGGACGAAATTTTTGAAAATAAGGAGCAGATTGAAGTTTCCAAATTTTACGAAAAGCTGCCAAAGCCACATGCATTGGCGGTACAGGAGTGGTTAGATGAAAAGATCTATTACCGCAATACCAAGAATTCTGAAGTATAGATAAATTCTTATGTCTGTATTGAGGGGCAAAAAAGTACTTTTAGGCATTACTGCCGGAATTGCTGCATATAAAACTGCCTCTCTGGTAAGATTGTTTATAAAAGCCGGCGCCCAGGTAAAAGTTATTATGACGCCGGCTGCTAAGGATTTTATTACCCCGCTTACCCTTTCCACCCTTTCCAAAAATGAGGTGCTGTCTTCTTTTACTCATGAAGAAAATGAGAACCAAACATGGAACAGCCATGTGGAGTTGGGATTGTGGGCAGATTTTATGCTTATTGCCCCGGCCACGGCCAATACACTTTCCAAAATGGCTACGGGGAACAGCGATAATTTTTTGCTGGCTACCTATCTTTCGGCTAAATGCCCGGTGTTTTTCGCCCCGGCCATGGATCTCGATATGTACCAGCATCCTTCCACGAAAAACAGTTTTTCCACTCTTCAGGAATTTGGTAATATTATGGTTCCTGCGGGCACAGGAGAACTCGCCAGCGGTTTAACCGGGGAAGGAAGAATGGCTGAACCCGAGGAAATAATTGTCTTCCTGGAAGAACATTTTTCTGCAAACCTGCCCCTTAAAGGCAAAAAAATTCTTGTTACTGCCGGCCCGACATACGAAGCCATAGACCCTGTGCGTTTTATAGGAAACCATTCCAGCGGGAAAATGGGGTTTGAGCTTGCGCATATTGCTGCTGAAATGGGCGCTGAGGTGATTCTTGTCTCCGGCCCTACCCATCTTCAGCTGGGAAATAAAGAGATTGGACTAATAAGAGTGGTTAGCACCCAGGAAATGTTTGAGGCGGTTACCGAAAGATTTGATGAGGTGGATGTTGTAATTGCGGCCGCAGCGGTTTCAGACTATAAACCTAAAACAGTAGCGGATAAAAAAATCAAAAAATCTGAAGAGGAACTGAACCTTAAGCTAACTAAGACCCAGGACATCCTAAAGGAATTGGGAAAAAGGAAAAAGCATCAAAAGCTGATTGGCTTCGCTTTGGAAACCAATGACGAACTGGAGAATGCCCGCGGAAAACTGCAAAGGAAAAACCTCGATTTTATTGTTTTGAATTCCATGCGCGATGAAGGCGCCGGATTTAAAAAGGATACCAATAAAATTAGCATTGTCTATCCAGATAGGGAGAAAAAATTTGAATTGAAACCTAAGAAAGAGGTCGCCCGCGATATTTTAAATGAAGTAGCAGAACTTTTAAATGCGTAAATTTCTTGTAATTATTTTTTGCCTCGCCGGCCTTCAGAGTATGATGGCCCAGGAACTCAATTGCGAGATTATCATAAACGCTGAGCAAACCGGACAAAGCAACCAGTCGGTTTTTAGGACACTGCAACGCTCCCTTACAGATTTTGTTAACCAGAGTACCTGGACAAACCTGGAGTACGAAGACCAGGAGCGCATTAACTGCAGCATGTTCATCACCATAAACAGCTATGAGGGCGAATCTTTTACCGGGAGCATTCAGGTGCAGTCTTCCAGGCCGGTTTTTGGCACTTCCATGATCACGCCGGTTTTCAATTTTAACGATGAGCAGTTCAATTTTAATTACCGGGAATATCAACCTTTAAATTACAGTGCCAATTCTTACACTTCCAACCTGGTTTCCGTAATATCTTTTTACGTTTATACTATTATTGGGCTTGATGCCGATACTTTTGAACTGAACGGCGGGACCGAATATTTTGAGGAAGCCAACAGGATTGTAACCACTGCCCAACAGGGAAATTCGCAGGGCTGGCGTGGTGCCGATGGTTCAAAAAGCCGTTATCGCCTTAATACCAATTTGCTTTCTAATACTTATGCGGAATTTCGAACTGCCATGTACCAGTATCACCGGCTGGGTCTGGATGTGATGCATGAAGATCTACAGGCGGGGAAACTTGCTGTGGCTGAAAGCCTGGAAACTTTGGAAAGCATGAACACGCGAAGGGCAAATTCCCTGCTTTTGCGAACATTTTTCGATTCCAAGGCAGATGAAATCGGGCTCATTTTTTCCGGAGGCCCACCTATTCCTCTTAGCCCTTTGGTGGAAACGCTAAACAATATCGCGCCCCGCTATTCCAAAAGCTGGAATGCTCTTCAATAAACTGAATTGTTTTTGATTCGGAATGTAATCTTAGGTATATTTAGGCTCAAATTTATATCACATTGCTTACAGCACTTTCTATAAAAAATTACGCTTTAATTGAAGATATTAACATTAATCTTCAGCCGGGGTTTACCACAATAACAGGAGAAACCGGCGCGGGTAAATCGATCATGCTTGGCGCGCTGGGACTGCTCCTGGGGAACCGTGCAGATTATGGCGCAATCAGGAATTCAGCTAAAAAATGCGTTATTGAAGGCACCTTCAATATTACCAATTATAAGCTGAAAGACTTTTTTGTTTCTGAAGACCTGGATTATGAATCCAGCACCATCATCCGAAGGGAAATTTTGCCTTCCGGAAAATCCCGTGCTTTTGTAAACGATACACCTGTGAACCTTAGTTCTCTTAATGCCCTGGGAACTTATCTTATTGATATTCACAGTCAGCACGAAACCCTTAGTCTGGGCAATATAGATTACCAGTTTCAGGTAATTGACACTATTGCCAAAAATGAAGGCGTTATTATTGAATATAAACAGCATCTGAAAGAGTACCGGAAACTGCAAAAAAGAGCTGTAGATTTAAAAGAAGAACAGGCACAGGCAGCGAAAGAATACGATTACAACCTGTTTTTGCTGAATGAACTGGAAGAAGCGAAGCTAAAGCCGGGAATGCAGGAAGAACTGGAAGCCCGTTATGAAGAGCTGAACAATGTTGAAGAATTAACCGAGCAGCTAAGCGCTGCCTTCAACAACATAAACCAGGAAGAAATAGGGAGCCTGGAAACTCTGAAAGAAGTGCGGGGCAGCCTGGCAAGGATTTCGACCTTTTCGCCAACTTATGAAAGCTTGCATGGACGCCTGCAGAGCGTGATTATAGAACTGGACGATATTGGGGAAGAAATCGCTGCCGCTTTGGAAAGGGTGGAGGCTAACCCTGAAGAGCTGGAAGCTGCCAATACTAAGCTTCAGCTTATTTATAACCTTCAGAAAAAACATGCGGCAGGAAGTATAGAGGAACTAAAGGAAATACAGGAGGAACTTCAGAAAAAAGTTTCCGCAAGTGAAAATGCTGAAACCGATCTTTCAGAATTAAACAAAGCCATTGCAGATAAAGAGAAAGAACTGGCTGCGGTTGCTAAAAAACTTCATGAAAACCGTAAAAAAATAATTCCGCCATTCATTAAGGAAACCGAAGAAACCCTGGCGGCCCTGGGAATGCCCAATGCCAGGCTAAAAATTGAACTTCAGCAGCAAAAAACCTTTCTACAGAACGGGCAGGACCAGTTATCCTGGTACCTCGCGGCAAATAAAGGCGGGGATTTTAAAGAGATGAAAAAAGCGGCTTCCGGAGGGGAACTTTCCCGCATTATGCTGGCGGTAAAAAGTATTCTTGCCGCGCAAAGCAACCTGCCTACCATTATTTTTGATGAAATAGATACCGGGGTTTCAGGCGATATTGCCCAAAAAATGGGAGAGATTCTTCAGCGAATGGGCAACAACATGCAGGTAATTGCCATTACTCACCTGCCGCAGATTGCCGGCAAGGGTAACAGTCATTTCAAAATATTTAAAGAAGACACCGCAAATGTGACCACTACTAAAATCAGGCAGCTACAAACGCCAGACAGGGTGGAGGAGCTGGCCATGATGCTGGGTGGCAATAATATTAGTGAGTCTGCCCGGGCCCACGCCAAGGAATTGCTGAATGGTATTGAGTATTGAGAATTTAATATTGAGATACAGCTATGGAGTGGAGAGTGGAAAGAGGGGAGTTCAGTGCTTCAGTGCAGCTTTTAGAGTTTTTTATTGAATAGTAAATTTGATTTCTGCGATAGTCTGTGTGATGTGCGGGAAATTTTTTCGTGAATAGTTGAAGTTAAAACTACTGGAAAAGAATGGGAGATTACTTTTTGCTCATTATCAGGAAAAGCGAATTTTTGAACTTCTAACCTCTAACTTCAACTGAATTCAATTCCTGCTGCAAAAACTTTGAACTTTGAAAATGGAACTACTATCTTTACACGCTAACAACCTTAAAATAAAACAACCATGTCATATAACCTGCTAAAAGGTAAAAAAGGAATTATATTTGGAGCGCTGGATGAAAATTCCATCGCATGGAAAACTGCTGAGCGCGTACACGAAGAAGGTGGGGAATTTGTGCTAACCAATGCGCCTATTGCCATGAGAATGGGAAGTATAAAACAACTTGCCGAAAAGACAAATTCTGAAATTATTCCTGCCGATGCCACCAAAGTTGAAGACCTGGAAAACCTTGTGGAAAAGGCCCAGGAAATTCTTGGCGGAAAGCTCGATTTTGTGTTACACTCTATCGGGATGTCTGTAAATGTGCGCAAAGGCAATCATTACACCGATATGAACTATGACTTTACCACCAAAGGCTGGGATGTTTCTGCGGTTTCCTTTCATAAAACAATGCAGACGCTTTATAAAAAAGATGCTATGAACGAGTGGGGAAGTATTGTTGCCCTTTCTTACATCGCCGCGCAAAAGGTATTTCCTGATTATAATGACATGGCCGATAATAAGGCTTACCTGGAATCTATAGCCCGTAGCTTCGGGTACTTCTTCGGAAAAGACAAGAAAGTACGCGTAAACACCATTTCCCAGTCGCCAACTCCAACTACTGCCGGGCAGGGGGTTAAAGGCTTTGGTGGATTTATTGCTTATGCCGATAAAATGTCGCCGCTGGGCAACGCCACCGCGCAGGATTGTGCCGATTATACCGTAACGCTTTTTTCAGATTTGACAAAAAGAGTTACTCTTCAAAACCTGTATAACGATGGCGGATTCTCAAATATGGGAGTAAGCCAACAGGTTATGGAAGCTTTCGAGAAAGAGCAGGAAGAATAATCTTTGCTTCTGCATTTTGATATACCGGAGGTTGTTTAAAAATTTTAAATCCTGAAGTGGAATTTTAATCTTTAAACAGCCTCTTCTTTTTTCTTAGATTTACCAGATGAACCTCAGTTATTCTTTTATAATCCCCGTTTTCAACCGTCCGCAGGAAATCAGGGAATTATTAAAAAGCATGCTTCAGCTTGAGTTTGTATCGGCATTTGAAGTTGTAATTGTAGAAGACGGTTCAGATATTTCTTCGGAAGAAGTAGTTGCAGAATTTTCTGAAAAACTTCAAATTGCTTACTACTATAAGAAAAATTCCGGCCCCGGGAATTCCCGTAATTACGGAATGCATAGGGCAAAAGGCAATTATTTTCTTATCCTGGATTCCGATGTTTTGCTGCCGCCGGATTATCTGAAGGAGGTTGATGCATTTCTGCAAAATAGTTTCTGTGACTGCTTTGGCGGCCCGGATGCCGCGCATCCTTCATTTACAGATATACAGAAGGCTATAGATTACAGTATGACTTCCTTTTTGACCACAGGAGGGATAAGGGGAAAAAAATCTTCTGTAAATAAATTCCAGCCAAGAAGTTTTAATATGGGGATTTCCAGAAAAGCTTTTGAAGCTACCGGAGGTTTTGGGAAAATCCACCCGGGAGAAGATCCCGATTTATCCCTGAGGCTTATAAAATCGGGATTTAAAACATGTTTAATTCCCGGTGCCAGGGTATTTCACAAAAGGCGTATTAACTGGGGCAAATTCTATAAGCAGGTAAAAAAATTCGGATTGGTAAGGCCAATTTTAAATAAATGGCATCCCCATTCGGCTAAGGTCACCTATTGGTTTCCCACGGTTTTTACCGCTGGATTTATAATGTCCTTAATTTTTGCTGCTTTTAATCTATACTTTTTTATTTCAATTTATATCTTATATTTCGGTATCATTGGCATAGATGCTGCTTTCAAAAGTAAAAATATCTGGGTGGGATTTTTAGCTGTTTTAGCTGTTAACATTCAATTCTTTGGTTACGGCTGGGGCTTTTTGCAATCCTTTTTTCAGATTAATATTTTAAACAAAAACCCGGAGAAGGTTTATCCGCAATTATTCTTTTAAACATGCTGGACAATTTAAAAATAATAAGGAGGAGGAGTTTTAAAAAAGCGAATGTAAAGACCTTTGGTGTTTTTCTTTTCTTTTCGGCCTTAACATGGTTATTGGTACAGCTTTCTAAAGAATACACGCAAATTGTGCAAATACCCTTACATTATACCAATGCTCCCCTGGATAAAAGCTTATCTGCGGAGAGGCCCCAACAGGTTGCTGTGCGCATGCACGACCAGGGTTTCTTCCTGCTTTACTACCGCATTTTTCGCCCGGAACTTACTATAGACCTTGCTCAAACCGAGGTTAACAATGGAAACCTGGTTTACCAGATTGAGGATAATCGTAATGAAATTTCGGAAGAATTAGGAATAGATTTCGACAATTCCACCTTTTTGGATAGTAGCATCCTTATTCCTTTTCAGCCTAAACAGGAGCGCAGGATCGCGGTGGTGCCAAGGATAAAAGTGAGTTATGCCGTGGGATATTCCGCAGGGCAGGGCGTAAAAATTGAACCTGATTCGGTTACTGTTAGCGGACCTCAAAATATTATTGATACCATTAAAGAGGTGCCAACCCTTGAAATTACCCGTACCAACGTAAACCGGGATATTTCCGGGCAGGTAAAACTGGACACCACAAACCTGGGGAGGCTTAGTTTCTATCGTGATGAGGTAGGTTACTCACTGGAAGTTGAAAAATTTACCGAGGGCAGTGTGCAGATTCCCGTGGAAGTGATTAACGTGCCGGAGAATCTCAACCTGGCCTATTTTCCGAAGAGAATACTGGTATATTACCAGGTAAATCTTGAAGATTACGAAAGGGTGAAGCCAACAGACTTTAGGGTGGTTTGTGATTATAGCGAAGTAAATGAAGGGGAAGACTATTTTTTAGCGAAAGTTGTGGAAAGACCAGGTTTTGTTACGAATGTAAGGCTAAGTGAAAGGAAAATTCAGTTTGTTATTAAAAAATGAAAGTAGTAGGACTAACCGGGGGCATTGGCAGCGGAAAGACCACTGTGGCAAACTATTTCAGAGACCTGGGAATTCCCGTGTATATTGCAGATGATGCTGCCCGGGAACTGATGAATTCTTCCGAAGAAATCAGAAAAGAGATTATTGGTATTTTTGGAGAGGAAGCTTATAATGGAAAACAGCCGGACAGGAAATACATCGCCTCCAGGGTTTTTAATAATCCTGAACAACTTAATTTACTGAATAATGTTATTCATCCTGCTGTAGCAAAGCATTTTGAAAAATGGAAAAACACTCAGGATGCAGCTTATGTGATCTATGAGGCGGCGATTTTATTTGAAAAAGGTGGGTACAAAAAATGCGATTATTCTATCCTGGTAACCGCCCCTTATGAGGAAAAAATTAAGAGGCTTCAGGAACGGGACCAAAGTTCTGTAGAAGAAATCCAGGCCCGCATGAATAACCAGTGGGATGATGAAAAAAAGCGAAAACTGGCGGATTTTGAGATCGAAAATCTTCAACGGGAGCAAACCCAGAGCGCTGTGCGAAAACTGCATCAAATTATCTTAAAGTCAGGCAAAAATTAAGGAAAAGTCTGTTAACATTTGGTTAAACCGTCAGAGCTCTAAATGTTAAAATCTTACTTTTGAGGTCATGAATAAGAAGTTATTTTTTCTTCTCGTTGTTCTAATGAGCCTCTCCCTTATCGGTATTATTTTCGTTCAGGGGTATTGGATTAAGAGTACGATAGACGACAGGGAAGAACAATTTTCCTACAACGCAAAGCAGGTACTTCTTAATGTTGCCGATGAAATTCAGAACCGTGAACTGGAAAGTTACTGGTTTCGGTTTGATTCTATAAATAAAAATAACAGTTCTCTTAACGGGGTTACTTTAACGGAATATTTTAGCTCAGGCCGCGATAACCTGAAGAATCAGTCCCAGTTCCAGGCGGAAGCGATATTAGAAGAGGATTACAAGATCTCTTCTGGTTTTTTAGGTTCAGGAGAAGACAGTATACTTTTCACAAAACTCATTAATAAACGGGTAACCAATATTGTAAAGAAAAGCCTGGATAAAGAGTCTCTTACGGCACAGCAGCAAATAGAACGCATGGTGCGCATGAAGGATGTTGAAAAAGAATCTTTGCGCCGTTTAATTGCCGATGTAACAGATAAGCTTCCCATACATACCAGGGTAAGCGAGGAAACTATAGAGAAACTGATAACAGAAGAACTTGAGAAACGGGATATACAAACCAATTTTGAATACGCGGTTTTTAGTAATTCTATTGCTACCAACCTGCATTCAGATAATTTTTCGTTAGATCATCCCGGGACCTATGGAGTTCCATTATTTGTGAACCAAAATGGAAAGAGCAATTACAGGTTACTGGTAAATTTTATGGGGAAAAAAGAAGTGGTATTATCCTCTGTGATACTAATGGCTTCCCTTTCCATTATTTTTACACTAATTATTGTAATAGCCTATTCCAGCGCGCTGTCACAACTTATAAAACAAAGGCAGATTTCACAGATAAAGACAGACTTTATCAATAATATGACGCATGAGTTTAAAACTCCTATCGCTACTATTAACCTGGCGCTGGATGCCATAAAAAATCCTAAAATCATCAATGACCAGGAGAAGGTGTCGCGTTATTTAAAGATGATAAAAGATGAAAATAAGCGTATGCATGCCCAGGTAGAGAACGTGCTGCGCATCTCAAAACTGGAGAAAAATGAACTGGACCTCAAAAAGGAAAGACTTCAGTTACATGATATTATAGAAGATGCAGTCACTCACGTAGAGTTGATTGTGGAAGATCGCGGCGGTTATGTGCAAACCCATTTTGCAGCGCTAAAATCTTCTATTTTGGCAAATGAAGACCATTTTACCAATGTTATCGTGAACATTCTTGATAATGCGGTGAAATATTCACCAAATGAGCCAAAAATTGATATTTATACTGAAAATGTAAAGGACAAGATTATTCTAAAAATAAGGGACCAGGGAGCAGGAATGAGCAAAATTGTCCAGAAGAGAATATTTGAAAAATTTTATCGTGAACATACGGGAAATATCCACAATGTTAAAGGCCATGGCCTTGGTCTGGCGTATGCGAGGCAAATAATTGAAGACCATCACGGGGATATTTACGTAGAAAGCGAAAAAGGAAAAGGAAGCACATTTATAATTAAATTACCACTAATATCTTAATATATGGAAACTGAAGACAAGAAAATTTTATTAGTTGAAGACGATCCAAACTTTGGGACAGTCTTAAAAGATTACCTGGCAATGAACGACTATGAAGTCACTCACGCCAAAAACGGTATGGAAGGTTTCGAAAAGTTTAAAAAAGACGATTTCGACCTTTGTATCCTGGATGTGATGATGCCTTACAAAGACGGGTTCACACTTGCCAAGGAAATTCGGGACAAAAACGAGGAAATTCCTATTATTTTCTTAACCGCCAAAGCGATGAAGGAAGATGTACTGAAAGGTTACAAAGTAGGTGCAGATGATTATCTCAACAAGCCTTTTGACAGCGAGGTGCTTTTGATGAAGATCAAGGCAATCATGCAGCGCAAAGCAACAGACAGCGTTGCAGATAGCAAGCAGTTCGAGTTTGAAATTGGCAAGTTCCACCTAAACTCAAAACTTAGGTTCTTAACTTACGATGGCGGAGAGCCGCAAAAACTCTCGCCAAAGGAAAATGAATTGCTGCGTTTACTCGCCTTACATGAAAATGATTTAATGCCAAGGGAACTTGCATTAACAAAAATATGGAGGGATGATAATTATTTCACCTCAAGAAGTATGGATGTTTACATAGCCAAACTTCGTAAGTATCTGAAAATAGATGAAAACGTTGAAATTTTAAATATCCACGGGGAAGGGTTCCGGCTTGTGGTAAGGAATGAAGAAAAAGACGAAGAGTAATTTAATAATTTCAGTTTCTTAGTGAAACTTCCATTTCAGGAAAGGTTTTTCTGAAATGGAGGTTTTTCTAAAACTTATAAAATTTTAAAAGATTCCTGCGGAAATTGATTAGTCTTAGATTAAATGATCCGTATTTTAGCTTTTAAAAGACCTTCTTTATATTTCCACTGGCGCTGGAAAAAGTTAACAAATCACCTCTGCCACTTCTCTAAACTATACTTATATTTGCGGCTTGAAGTATAATCCTAAGTCCCAAATGTTTAGCTTCTTATACCCTACACATCGATCTTCCGGAATTATCCGGCTTGGGCAGCTTTTACCTATATTTTTCG